>JAGNUI010000062.1 GCA_017987065.1 Arenimonas sp. | reverse complement strand
GCATCATCATAATGCCGCGACGTTTATTATCATTTTTTGTATGCAATGTCATCGCCACATCATTGCACAAGTTTCCGTTTCCGTTCACACTATTTGCTAAAGAATCAGGAGGATTTATGCCATCGTTCGATATTGTTTCAGAAGTAGATACACACGAACTGACCAATGCGGTTGATATTGCCAACCGTGAATTAAAGAATCGTTTCGACTTTAAAAACGTCGATGCCAGTTTTGTATTGGATGGATTTGTGGTGACCCAACAAGCACCCAGCGATTTTCAATTACTACAAATGCTCGACATCCTTAAAGCCCGACTGATTGCGCGCGGCATTGATGCGCGGTGTATGGATATCGGAGAACCCGAGGTTAATTTGGCTACCGCCAAACAAAAAGTCACCTTGAAATCCGGCATTGAACAAAAAACCGCTAAGAAAATTTCAGCGGCATTAAAAGAAGCAAAACTGAAAGTGGATTCACAGATCAATGGCGAAAAACTGAAAGTGATGGCCAAAAAACGCGACGATTTGCAAGAAGCCATCGCGCTATTGAAATCGAAAGATTTTGAACTGCCGTTGCAGTTTGAGAATTTTAGGGATTGACCGTAGGGGCAAATGATATTTGCCCCTGATGGTATATTACCGAATGGTTAAATGGGCGAATGTCATTCGCCCTTATATGATGTATTCGTTTTATTTCGCCATTGAATCTTGATTTTCTTGGAGCCATAGCATTGAAGAATGCACACGATCATAACCACTGGGATGATCGTAGAAAATGACTTCTTCCCAATAACCGGGCTCAATCTTGCGGTAAGTGCTTAATCGCATGGCGGCAGTGGCGAAACCATGTGGCTCACGCGCCGAATTCAAGCCGTATAAATCCGCTTCCTTTTCGGCTTGCCGAACAATCGAGTTGGTCACCGGCGTCAGCAACAGCATCAGGAAACTGAATACCGTCAACGCAATCGGCAATACCGCAGGATCAGTTCGTTCGGTGATTCCATACTTGACCCCAAATCGCGCGATGACTTTATCAAGCACAACATGTACGAACCAGAACCCAAACATGATGGTCAGGCTGAAATAGACGGCCAAACGAAGGCTATGGTTCAGGACGTAATGTCCCATTTCATGACCCATCACTGCTTTTATTTCTGGCAATGAGGTCTTGTTCAATAAATTGTCATTTAAGCTGACCTGCGTGGTACCTGCAAAACCGGAAACGTTGGCGCTAACCCGTGTAGTTTGTTTAGATGCATCAAAATAAACCACATTATCGGTTGGGATTTGGTTAGCGCGTGCCAAAGAGAAAATAGCCGATTTAACAGGGCCTTCCGCGAGCGGTTTGTAATCGTTGAACAAAGGTGAAATGAAGACGGGTGAAATCATCATCAATAACAGGATAAACCCGAAACCAAACACACCGGCCCGCAGCCACCACGTTTCGCCGGCTTTGCGTACAGCCATAAAAATGCCAGTAATTATCCACGGCACGATGACGATACTGACCAGCAAATCTTTGCCGGCCTCGCCAAACCAGGCGCCTAAAGATAAATTGGAAAGACCATAAGCATGTTCGCGAAAATATCCGGTATACAAAGCCCAAGGCAGGCTGAGCAGTTCGGCCGCGATCAGCCAGAACAAGGCATAGATAGCTGTATATAACCATGGTCGATGACTGATGCGCTTTGCAATATCGCGCATTTTTACCGACAATCCTGTGGTGATAAAAATGACGCAAACCAACAATCCGTATAAAAAACCCCACAATTCCAACCAATAACCGCCTTCGAAATAGGCATCGGATCGCTTGCGTTGTTCAGGGCTTAACAGAGCAATGTAGGACGCTGTAGCTTTATCGACATCAAAACTTGGCCCAGGCTGTGACGCCTCTGGCACGATTAGACCGGGTGGCAATTCACGCGCACCTGGCGCGGCTTCTTGTGCCAGGCAAATACCGCTGAATAAAAAAATCGCAAAAAACAAAACCATTAACCGACGCATACACACTCTCCCCCTGACAAGAGTGCATATTACATCTAGCGCGGGGTTTCAACGAGTGTATAAAGTCATGTTGGAATCTTGTAGGGGCAAATGATATTTGCCTAAATGTTCGTAATGAGGGCGAATATCATTCGCCCTGACATCAACCCAAAGAGTTCCATAAGGTTCGTGAACTAACGCCTATGATCAGTAGGCCGACTAAGAACATCATTGGCCGATGCGGCACTTTCTTTGCCACAAACCCGGCTATTGGTGCCGCCAATACGCCACCCAAAGCCAATGCCAGCACAATATTCCAGTGCGAAATACCAATAATGGCAATAAATACAGCAGAAGATGTGAGTGTCACGAAAAACTCGACCGCATTTACGGTACCGATGGTGTAACGGGTATGATTGCCACGCGCCAACAAGGTTGAGGTCACAATGGGGCCCCAACCACCGCCGCCGATTGAATCGATTAACCCGCCAAAAAAACCGAGCGGACCAACGCGTTTTTGCACATGAATTGGATTTATTTCAGCAAATGATTTCACCAGCACATACAGACCCATAAAGATTAAGTAGCCTGCTACATACGGTTTTAGTACATCGCCATCCAGTTCCGTTAACACATAAGCGCCAAGGGCCGCACCTAATACGCCGGGTATCACTAGCTTCTTAAATAAGGGGCTATGCACATTGCCAAAGCTGTGATGCGAAATAGCGGAAGCACCGGTGGTGAATGTTTCGGCAAAATGTACGGTGGCACTGGCGGTTGCCGGTGGCAGGCCCGCAGCTAATAAGAATGAACTGGCCGTTAAACCATAGGCCATACCCAACGCGCCATCCACTAATTGTGCAGCAAAGCCAATCAGCATGAATAACATAAATTGATTATCAATAAATTCCGGCATATTTAACTCAATTGGACCGAAGCCTGGCGTACAAATAGTTTGGACATCCTGACATGCCAAGCATCAATCTGTAAATGAGTGAACAGTATATCGACATAACCAAAGGTAATTTCCGTTTAAATGCTTAGCTACATAACATGAAAGCCTACTCAAGGCCTTATCGTTATGAATGCAACACTCGCCACTGCCCTTAGCTCACCACTTTCGGAAGAACGTGCCAGTTTGTTATTGCGCTTAACCGACGGTTTGGATCCAGCGGCTTTGCAATGGTTATCTGGCTATACCGCCGGTTTAGCAGCGCAATTATCACCGGCCAAGGGAATTTTGCAAGCGGTACCGCAAGCTGAAGCAAACAATAGCACACGATTAAGTATTGTGTATGGCAGTCAAACCGGCAATGCCCGACGCGAGGCCGAGTCTTTGCAACAGGCAGCACAAGCACTTGGCTTATCTGTTCGTTTATTGCGCGCTGATGCTTACCCGTTGAAAGAGTTGGCCAGCGAACGCTTGCTGTATGTGGTGATCAGCACGCAAGGCGAAGGCGACCCACCGGATGATTCGATTGCCTTCGTAGAATATTTATCCGGTCGCCGCGCGCCAAAATTAAACGAGCTATCTTTCGCGGTATTGGGCTTGGGCGATTCCAGCTACCCTTTGTTTAATGCCATTGCCAATAAAATCGACGCCCGTTTAGCCGAATTAGGCGGCAAGCGTATTTCACCGGTCGCTGAAGCGGATATTGATATTGAATCAATTGCCACACCATGGCGCGCAAAAGTTATTGAACATGCCCGTGAAGCCTTAAAAACCAGTAAGCCCACAGCGCATATCACCGCATTGCGCCCAGCGAATGTTGCAACTTTCAGCAAAGAGCAGCCTTTTAGCGCTGAAATACTCGGCAATCAACGCATAACAGGGCGGCACAGTGATCAAGATGTTCGCCATATAGAAATCAGCTTAGGTGAGCAACTGAGCTATGAGCCCGGCGATGCCTTAGGCGTTTGGGCACGCAACGATCCGTCAGATGTCGATGCATTACTTCATTCTCTGGCTTTGTCTGCCGAAACCCCAGTAAATATTGGTGAACATAACTACTCGCTGCAAGAATGGCTAAGCGCGAAGCGTGAAATCACCCGCTTGAGCAAACCCTTTTTACAACAACATGCCGAGCGTTCAAATGCTTCAGCATTAAAAGACTTACTCGCCACAGGCAACGCGCCTGCCATTGCCGATTTTATCAGTCGTCAACACGTCACTGATGTGTTAAAGCAATACCCCGCTGATTGGAATGCAGCTGATTTAGTTAAGGCCTTGCGGCCAATGACCCCGCGCTTATACTCTATCGCCTCTAGCCAAAAAGTGGTGGGCAATGAAGCGCATCTGACAGTTGCCATAGCCCACTATAGCCGCGAGAAAAAACAAGCGTATGGCGTAGCTTCCGGTTTCCTCGCGCAACAGCCTGAAGGCCATACATTGCCCATATTTATTGAACGCAATGAACGTTTTCGTGTTCCGCAAGATCAATCACGCAATATGCTGATGATTGGCCCAGGCACTGGTGTTGCGCCATTTCGCGGTTTTGTACAAGAACGTATCGAAACGCAAGCCAGTGGCAAAAATTGGCTATTGTTCGGCGCACGTCATGCCGAATCACAATTCTTGTATCAATTGGAATGGCAGGAAGCTTTAAAGAAAGGACACCTGCATCGCTTGGATTTGGCCTTTTCGCGCGATCAAGCCGAACGCGTTTATGTGCAACAACGCCTGCATGAAAACGGCGCCGATGTATATGCCTGGTTAGAATCTGGCGCGCATGTGTATATTTGCGGTGCGATTGCCATGGGCAAAGAGGTGCAACAGGCCTTAGTTGAAATCGTCCGTCAATATGGCGCGAAATCTTTAGACGATGCACAAGATTATATTTCGCAATTGCTACAAAGTGGCCGTCTTGCCAAGGATGTTTACTAATGAACACGCCTAGCATTCAAACTGAATTATCACCGGTTGAACTATTGAAAGCAGGCAGCAATGGCTTGCGTGGCACGTTGCTGGAAAGTCTTGCCGACCCAATCACCGGCGCTTTACGCGAAGGCGATGCACAACTATTAAAGTTTCATGGCAGCTACCAACAAGACGACCGCGATGTGCGTGAAGAACGCCGCAAGCAAAAGTTGGAACCCGCTTATAGTTTTATGATTCGCACGCGCTTGCCAGGTGGCGTGGCCACCGCGCAGCAATGGTTAGATTTAGATGCCTTAGCCACACAATACGGTAATGGCTCTTTACGGATTACCACGCGCCAAGCCTTCCAAATTCACGGCATCATCAAACGCAATTTAAAACCGACCATTGCGGCCATCAATCAAACATTAATGGACACCATTGCAGCCTGCGGCGATGTCAATCGCAACGTGATGGCCAGTGCTAATCCGGTGCAATCGAATGCACATGCCTTAGTGCATGCGGCGGCTATTGAGTTATCCGAGTATTTGCTGCCTCACACACGCGCCTACCATGAAATTTGGCTCGATGAACAAAAAATCATTGGTCGTGATGAATCCGAACCGGTTTATGGCCCAACCTATTTGCCACGTAAATTTAAGATTGGCATTGCCGTACCGCCTATCAATGATGTCGATGTGTACAGCCAAGATTTGGGTTATGTTGCCATTATTGAAAACGGCGAGTTAGTGGGTTACAACTTGCTCGCTGGCGGTGGCATGGGCAGCACGCACGGCGATGAACGCACGTACCCGCGCTTAGCGGATGTATTGGGTTTCATTCGCCCTGACCAAATGATTCCAGCTGCTAATGCCGTGCTCAGCACCCAACGTGAATTCGGCAATCGCGGCGATCGTAAATTATCCCGCTTGAAATACACCATTGATAAACACGGCTTAGCGTGGTTTAAAGCGGAAGTTGAAAAACGCTTGGGCGAATCATTGCCTGCAGCGCATGAGTTTAGCTTCGAACATAACGGCGATCGCTTCGGATGGATTCAAGGCAACAATGGGCTTTGGCATTTAACGCTCCGTATTGAAAGTGGCCGCATTGTTGATAATGAAAAACAACAAGCATTAAGCGGCTTGCGTGAAATCGCCAAAATTCACACCGGTGATTTTCGCTTAACACCGAATCAAAACTTGATCATCGCATCCGTGTCAGAACAACAACGTGCACGAATAGATGATTTGGTAGCAAAGCATGCATTAGATAATTACTTGCGTAGCAGCGCCATGCGCTTATACGCTTTGGCATGTGTTGCCTTGCCCACCTGCACACTGGCGATGGCCGAAGCCGAGCGTTATTTGCCAGAATTTTTAACTAAGGTTGAAGTGTTGCTGGAAAAATATTCGCTTGAGCAAGCGCCCATATTGTTACGCCTATCGGGCTGCCCGAATGGTTGCTCACGCCCCTATCTTGGAGAAATTGCACTTGTCGGCAAAGCACTGGGCCGCTACAACTTGCATTTAGGTGCCGATTTTCAAGGCCGCCGTTTGAATCGTTTATTCAAAGAAAATATTGATGAAACCGAGATTCTTGAAATTCTCGAATCCTTGCTCAGTGATTATTCAATACACCGTTTACATGCTGAAGCCTTTGGCGATTATTTGTACCGAAGCGGTGTTTTAGTTGCGCCAACTTCCATTGCATTGGAGTTATTACCATGACCTTTCCTGACTTAGTGACCGTTGCTGAAGACAGCCGTGCTCGTGCTGATCTCAATACTTGGCTTGCCAGTTTAAGCGCCCAGCAGCGTGTCAGTTGGGCGCTTGAATCTTTAGCGGGCGAACATGCCATGACCTCCAGTTTTGGTGCGCAATCAGCCGTACTCTTGCATATGCTGACCCAACAACGCAGCAATTTACCGGTGATCTTAATTGATACTGGCTATCTGTTTCCAGAAACCTATCGCTTTGTTGATGAGTTGCAAGCACGCCTCGATTTGAATTTGAAAATATACAGCCCACAAGTCAGTAGCTCTTGGAATGAAGCACGCAATGGCAGCTTGTGGGAAAGTGGCGCTGAAGGTATACAACGCTACAACCAAATTCACAAAGTAGAGCCTATGCAACGTGCTTTAAAAGAATTGAAAGTACGCACATGGTTTGCTGGCCTGCGCCGCTCGCAATCCAATTCGCGCACCAATATTGATTTTTTAGAATTGCGCGATGGCCGTTGGAAAATACATCCATTAGCTGATTGGACAGATCGTGATATTTGGAATTATTTGCAAAAACATGATTTGCCATACAACCCGCTCTGGCATCAGGGCTATGTTTCCATTGGCGATACCCACACCACACAACGCTGGCAAAACGGAATGCGTGAAGAAGATACGCGCTTCAACGGCTTATTGCGCGAATGCGGCATTCATAACTGAGCGCACCGATGAGCGAAGCATTATTTCCCTTGTTTGCAAACCTACACAATCGCCAGGTTTTAGTGGTTGGTGGTGGCGTGGTGGCGTTGCGTAAAGTGGCG
>JAGNUI010000061.1 GCA_017987065.1 Arenimonas sp. | reverse complement strand
TTGTCGAATTTGCCGAAAATGGCAACCCAGTACCCAATCGCACTATTACTTTGAGCGATGCGCAATGGCGTGAAAAATTGAACGACGAACAATTTCGTGTCACTCGTCAACACGGCACAGAACATCCATTTAGTTCGTCTTTGTGCAACATATTTGAACCTGGATTGTATGCTTGCGTCTGCTGTGATACTGAATTATTCGATGCCAACGAAAAATTTGACTCAGGAACCGGTTGGCCTTCTTTTACGCAACCTGTAAATGAACATGCCATTGCCTATATTGGCGACAACACGCATGGCATGTATCGTATCGAAGCAATCTGCAACACCTGTAAAGCGCATCTAGGTCATGTGTTTCCAGATGGCCCGCAGCCTAGTGGCTTACGCTATTGTATGAATGCCGTGGCTTTGAAAAAAACCAAATAATTTTACAATTTTCCATGCTAGCTATTGATTTCGATAACGAAGCTTGGCTTAATAGCAAATAGTAATACTGATTAAACACAAACCCAACCAAAAGGAAATTCACATGGCAAAGAGTATGGATAAAAAGAAAAAAGATCCGATGAAAAAGCCGGAAAAAACCTTGAAAGAAAAACGCGCCGACAAAGCCGCTAAGAAAGGTAAATAAGCACTAATTGGCAGCAACCAATGCGTTGCATTCAAACAGCAACGACTTGGTTTCTGCCTTGATTTTTTGCTGCATATAAATTCTCATCTGCCTTTGACACCATCTTTTCGTGGTTCGATAGGCCTGTCCTTTCAGTAACACCAATACTCACTGCTAATTTCAGACCAGGCGCAATATCATTGCAGTCTAATTCTTCAATCGCTATTCGAATTCTTTCGCATTTACCCATTGCACTTTCTAGGCTTTGATTTGGGAATAACAGTGCGAACTCTTCGCCGCCCCAACGAGCGCATAAATCGCTGCCACGCCAACGGCCGTGGTGTAGCTCGCCCATTACTCGCTGCAAAACATCGGCAATACGTTTTAAGGTTAAATCACCTACATCATGTGAATAGTTATCGTTTACTTGCTTGAAGTAATCAACATCTACTAAAGCGAAACAATAATGCTCATTATTTTCAATGGCAGTATTAAAGCCATCACTCAATCGCTGATCCAAACTACGACGATTAGGCAGACCAGTTAGAGCGTCGGTGCTCGCCAAGTGGGCATAAGCTAACACTTGATCCTGATACTGTGCGTTAATACTTTCTAACTCGGTATTTTTTTCAAAAAGCGCGCGTGTTCGATCCACAACAATTTCGCTAAGTTCAGTTTGTCTTGCTTTTAGTTGTTGTGTTCTAGCTTTATAAAACGCGTATAAAATGCCAATGCACAGTAAAAACAATAATGGCAAAACCCACAAATGTTCATACCATTTTGGCTCAATGACAAATGGGAAGCTGGCATTTTTTTCACTCCACTGGCCGCCACGCACCGAGGCACCGACTTGAAAATTATATTTACCCGGTGGTAAATTGGTGAATTGCACGTTTCGAATGGCGAGGCGATTGATCCACTTATTATCAAAGCCTTCTAAACGGTATCGATAACGCACTTGTTCTGGAGTGTGATAACTCAAGCTGGCGTAATACATTTCAATTTTACGCGTTGCTGATGACAGTTTAATATTTTGTAAAGTACTCAAATGCTGATCATCTACCAACACGGATTCAATGACCACGGGCGGTGGTGGAGGCTGATAACGAGCGAGATTATCAGGTTGCACAATTGAAACGCCCTTAGCCGTTGCTACCCAAATACTGCCATCCGTGGCGCGCATTGCCGCTGGCCCAGAGCCGCCGTTGCATTGTGCAGAGACCATGCCGTCAGCTTCAGCGAAATTTATGGCGATAACTTGTGCGGTAACTTTATTGGCAACCGATTCAAGATTGGCACGCTTGACATAAAAAACACCGCGATTCGTGGTAAACCAAAAGTTTTTATATTTATCGATTATTACTTGGAAAATGGTCGCAACGGGCATGCCATCTTTCGTGCCAATGGCCACTATTTTGCCATCAACAATTCGTATAATGGCGCGATCGGTGGCTACCCATAGTGCGCCATCGGCATCTTCGCTAAAGCCAAACACGGTTTGCGCACCATAATATGGATTTAAATCTATGGCGCCAACTTTGTCACCATCGATATATCCCAAACCATTTGATGTGCCAACCCATATGCGGCCAGATTTTGCTTGAAACAAACTAATAATATAATTTTCAGGCAACCCTTCATTCTCGGTAATTTTTTTTATCTGCTTGCCACTTTTCTGAAATAGTCCCGCAGGTGAACCTATCCAGATATTGCCTTCTCGATCTTCAAGCAAGGCACGAATTTGAGTACCAAATACAGGATTGTTGGTGTCGTATTTTTCTTGAACGACGCCATCTTTCCATTTAACGAGGCCGGTTGAATACATGCCCACCCATAAACTACCATCACGCGTGGGGGCTAAGCTCAAAATAGAGTCGGTCTTTAAACTAGGACTGCCTTCAACTTGGGTAAATTTACTATTTTTATAATGATTTAAACCTTGCGCGGTGCCAATCATCATGCTGGAATCGGGCATCTGCACAATGGCACGAACATAATTATCACTCAGTCCCTGATAATTATTTAATGTCACAAAAGGGCTATCAGCAAAGCGCATTAAACCGGCACCCGTGCCCACCCACAGATTTCCTTCACTATCATGTAATAAAGAACTCACTCGATTATTGGGCAAGCCTTGTTGGACATTCAAGTTTTCCAACTCTAAGCCATTGATGCGCATAATGCCGAGGTTGACCGTTCCAATCCAAAGGCTTTTTTCCGCGTCTAAACTTAGACTAATAACCGCTTCATTAGGGAAATTTGTAATTGCTTTACTGATTTCTCCATTTTGAATTTTGTACAACCCGTAG
The DNA here is from genome assembly GCA_017987065.1 of Arenimonas sp. GTDB lineage: Bacteria > Pseudomonadota > Gammaproteobacteria > Xanthomonadales > Xanthomonadaceae > Arenimonas. The sequence goes on along the minus strand of JAGNUI010000061.1, from coordinate 4,821 downwards.
TTGGTTCCTAAATACAAGCCGCCTTGTGGTGCTTGTAAAATGGCGTATATGGCGCCTTTTGGTAAGCCTTGTTTTTCTGTAAAGACTTGGACTTGGCCCTCTTCAATCCGCACTAATCCATTTGCTGTTCCAGCCCAAATAACATTTTCACTATCTTTATAGATGGCATACATTCGCTCATCCGGCAAACCTTGCGCCGAGCCATAAACCTTAATTTGGCCATTTGGCAATACTTGTGAAATTCCTTTGTCTTCATGAGCAACCCAAATACTGCCATTATTGTCTTCAACAGAGGCTCTCGTGTCGTTTTGAGTGAGTCCATTCTTTGTATCAATCGTCTTCCACAGACCTTTTTCTAGGACTGAAACTCCACCACGAGAAGTTGAAACGATCAGCCGCCCATTCGCGCCGACACTCACATGCCGAATACCGTGATCTTGAAGTTCTGGCACGTTTTTGGGGGTAAAAATTCGAAAATCTTGTCCGTTATAACGAACTAAACCTTCCCAGGTTGCAAACCAGAGATAGCCTTCAGGGGTTTGTGTGGCTGAATTAATTTGGTTGTGTGGTAAACCATTACGTGTGGTCCACGTATCACGCGAATATTCTGATAATTTTTTATTCTGCAAAGCCGAGGCGTTGCTGGTAAATAATGCAAGTGTGAGTATTAATAAAGTAGTGAGGCGTCTCATAGTTGTGTCCTGGGCAAATATTGGGCAGAGCGCGCCAAATTTTCACATGATTTTGAAAAACGCATTAGCAGTTCAGAACACGTCAATACGAATATCTTCTAACGTCACGATTTGTCCGCTGCGTATTTTTGCCGTTTTACGTAACTCTTGCACACCATCTACCATCACAACACCACTAGCTACAATTTGCTTACCAACGCCACCACTATCGCAAAGCCCAACCAGTTTGAGTAACTGGTTGAGCTCTACAAATTCGCCTTCTAATTCAAAACGACATTCGGCCATCAATTAAAGACAAAATTGCGGCGCAATGTTGTGACCTGACCATTACCTTGGAAGCGCCATTTACGTAAAGTGTTAGTCACTGTTTTATTGAAAACAGTGGTTGGCTTAGCACTGATAATTCGCACATTGGTTACTTCGCCAATTTCATTGATGGTGAGTTCTGCAACCACTTCACCTTTAGCACCTGAAGCCAACGCTTCTTTTGGATAGGGAGGCTGTGGCGTACTGATAGCAACTACAGATTTGTTGGCAGCTGGAGCTGGAGCAGGCGCTTGAGCAACCGGAGCCGGTGCTTGAACTACTGGGGCCGGTGCTTGAACTACTGGGGCCGGTGCTTGAACTGCTGGGGCTGCGGGAGTTGCGTCTGCTTTAGCTGCATCTTCTTTGGCTTTCTTTGCCGCCTCAAGTTTCGCTTTTTCCGCATCTGCTTTGTCTTTGGCTTCTTTTTCAGCTGATTCTTGTTCAGCAACCACCAGCTCGGTAGTTGCCTGTGCTTGACGAGCTTTCATTTTTTCCAGATCACCCTTAACCCGCGATAAAGCAGGCGCATACGGATCCACTAAACGAATTAACCCCTCGATGCGCAAAGCTTCTTTATCATCAAAATTAGCAATGGCCTGATCCATGCCGATAACCGCGTAAGGCATAATATCGGCCAAAGCGGTATCTATGCCTTCATCGGGAGTTTTCAATTTCATTTTCAAAGCTAAATAGTATTCCAGCGCATTGTTACCAGAAGGTTTATACCAACGTTGTTCGATAACGGCCTTACTGGCATTCGCGCGCAGGTCTTTTTCAGGAAATTTGACCAATCGATCGATTGATGATTGTGGTTTTTGCACTGCTGTTTTTGCCGCATCCGCTGCTTTTTTGTCTGCGTCGTTATTCGAGCAAGCAACTAAACTGAAACAGATTGTGAATATTAATCCAACATAACGTAGATTAACTTTCTTATCATTGATTGTATTCATGACTTTTTGTTCCCTTGTTGATATCTAAGTTAAATCTTATAACAGCGAAAATTATTATATTTAACATGAAATTTAACATAAAGTTAGCGATTACGCTCGAAAATCATTTAACTTCCCAAAATAAATCACTCTTTGTACAAAAATGCAAAATGCATCACTAATTTCGGGTTGTTCGCTATCCATGGAGGAAATTTTCAACCTTGCTATTTTTGAGAACCAAGCAGCTGTTTTAATTTTTTAAATGATAGACTTAAATTTATTCAATCGAGGGGCTTGTATGCGAATTATTGGAACATTACTCGTTTTGTTTTTTTTTAACACGATATGCCTAGCGCAAGAAAAAAATATCGCGCTGCATCAATTCTTTGAACAACAGTGGCAACGCGGTCTCATCGAGTCTCCTGAAAATGCCAGCTATAACGGTGATATGCGTTATAACGCACAGTGGACCAATATGAGCCTCTCGGCTATTGCCGAGCGTGAAGCAGCCGATCGAGCCGCGTTAGTAAGCTTGCAAGGATTTAATCGTGACAGCCTTTCTGCGGCCGACCAGCTAAACTACGACACCTTTGAATGGCAACTTAATCAGAACATTGCTCGCCAAGCTTTTCGTGAATACTTAATCCCCATTACCCATCAAGGCGGCGTGCAAACGGCTGATGGTCTTGTTGAGATCTTGCCATTTAATACCGCAAAAGACTACCAAGATTGGCTAGCGCGCCTAGAAGCCTTACCCGTACTAATAGACCAAACGATCACCTTAATGCAGGAAGGCATCAAAACCGGGATGATGCCACCCAAGGTCTTAATGGAAAGAGCTGGCAAGCAAATTAGCAAACAAGCCAACACTAAACCTGAAGACAGTCCTTTTTACAAACCATTTCTAAGCTTCCCTGAAAGCTTTAGTGCTAAGCAAAAAGCCGATTTCAGTGCCAAGGCTCAAACTATCATTCGAGAAAAACTAAAACCGGCCTATGCCAAACTTGATCAGTTTTTTTATCAAGACTATTTACCAAAATCCAGAACCAGCATTTCGGTTTCGGATTTACCTAATGGTAAAAAATATTATGATTTCTTGGCCCAGTATTACACCACAACAACGCTCACCGCCGAAGAAATTCATGCCATTGGGTTGAGCGAAGTGGCGCGCATTCGCGCCAAAATGGAAGTGGTCAAAACCGAGGCTGGCTTCAAAGGCACTTTGCCTGAATTTTTTACTTTCCTGCGCACCGACCCACAATTCTTCTATCCCACATCAGCACAGTTACTAGAAGGATATCAAGCACTTAGTAAACGTATGGATCCTGAGCTGGTGAAATCTTTTCATGTCCTGCCGCGCTTAACCTATGGCGTTCGTCAAATACCAGAGAATATTGCGCCGGACACCACCACCGCGTATTACCAACCGGGAGCTACTGATGGTTCGCGTGCTGGATTTTATTATGTGAATCTTTACAAGCCTGAAGTTCGGCCAAAATGGGAAATGATGGCGCTATCGCTGCACGAAGCGGTGCCTGGCCACCATTTCCAATTTGCTAGAGCCTTGGAATTACCGGAGATGCCTATGTTTCGGCGCACTGCATATTTTGTTGCGTACGGTGAAGGCTGGGGTTTATATGCCGAACAATTAGGTTACGACATGGGCTTGTACAACAACCCCTACGATAAATTTGGCCAGCTCACCTATGAAATGTGGCGTGCGGTGCGCTTGGTGGTTGATACCGGCATGCATGCCAAGGGCTGGAGTCGTCAGCAAGCCATTGATTATTTCAAAGCCAATGCGCCAAAAACCGATCAAGACATTGTCAATGAAATCGACCGGTATATTGGTACTCCAGGGCAAGCTTTGGCCTATAAAATCGGCCAGCTGAAAATTTCCGAATTACGTGCTCGCGCTCAAAAAGCGATTGGCGCTACATTTGATTTACGGGCATTTAATGATGAAGTTTTAAGTACCGGCTCGGTTCCACTCGATACCCTTGAAAAACACATCGACCAATGGATTGCACAACAAAAGAACTAGAATGATTTACCAAAACATCAGCTTATTTGCCGGCTTCTTATTACTATATAGCTTATTCGCGGGCCGCTTTGAGTCGCGATTGGTGAATGGCCCGCTGATGTTTCTTTTGGCGGGCTGTTTGCTTGGCCCCGGCATTTTGAATGTCTTGCATTTGCAAATTGACGGTTCAGGCTTACGATTATTGGCTGAAATTACCTTAGCCATTGTGCTGTTTACCGATGCCGCTAATGCCAATCTCACCGTATTACGAGCCAACAATTGGATTCCGCTTCGTTTGCTATTGATTGGTTTGCCTTTATGCCTTTTAGCTGGCTATTTATTCGGCACGTGGCTTTTCCCCAATATGCCTTGGTTGGAAGTGGCCATTTTAGCCACTATTTTGGCCCCAACCGACGCGGCGCTCGGTAAGGCAGTGGTCAGTAATTCAACGGTACCCGCTCCCATTCGTGAAAGTTTGAACGTTGAAAGTGGCTTAAACGATGGCATCTGCGTGCCCATTTTATTGCTATTATTGGCTCTGATTGCGCCCGAAGAACAACACCAAGGTACCTTCAGTTTGGCCTTGTTTTTGTTTGCTGAAGAAATTGGCATTGGTTTAGTGATTGCAGTCTTGTTAGCTTATATGACCGCAAAACTACTTCGCATAGCCACCGTGCATCAATGGATTAAGCCGGTTTGGCGACAATTAATACTGCCTGGCCTGGCAATCTTAAGTTTTTCTTTAGCTCAGTGGCTTGGCGGTAGCGGCTTTATTGCGGCGTTTGTCTGCGGTCTTTTGATTGGTTATTTAATTCCCGCCAACAAACACGAACTACTTGCCACCAACGAACAATTTGGCGAGATTTTTTCG
>JAGNUI010000060.1:4620-7847 GCA_017987065.1 Arenimonas sp. | reverse complement strand
GATCAGCTTATTCTTGATGTTTCACGCAAACGCATCATCCGCAACATTGGCTATTATGATGGCATTGCAACAGTCAACGGTAAAGAAGTCGCTTGCGCCGAAATTGTTTGTGCTGAAGGTCAATAAACATGATCCATTCAACTGCCATTATTGATCCATCAGCAACATTACATGCCAGTGTGAAAATTGGCCCGTACACCATCATTGGCGCTGACGTGGTGATTGGCGAAAATTCCGAAATTGGCGCCCATTGCGTGATTACCGGCCCATGCAGCATTGGTAAAAATAATAAAGTTTACTCACATGCCGCCTTAGGTGGCGATCCGCAAGACAAGAAATTTCATGGCGAACATTGCAGTTTAGAAATTGGCGATAACAACGTCATTCGCGAATTTACCACCTTTAATCGCGGCACTGAAGATGGTGGCGGCATAACTAAAATCGGCAACGATAACTGGATCATGGCGTATGTGCATATCGCACACGATTGCATCGTAGGCAACCATACTATTTTTGCCAATAATGCATCACTGGCTGGCCATGCCATTGTTGAAGATTGGGTTATCTTTGCTGGTTTTTCTGGCGCTCATCAATTTTGTAAAATTGGCGCCCACGCATTCATTGGTATGGGCAGTTTAGTTGATGCCGATGTGCCACCTTTTGTGGTGACAGGCATGCAATACGCAGTGCCTCGCGCCATCAATGCCGAAGGCTTGAAACGGCGCGGCTTCAGCCTTGATCGCATCAAGCAAATCAAACAGGCTTATCGCACTGTGTATATGTCTGGCAAAACGCTGGCCGATGCGAAAATTGAACTGGCTGAATCGGCAATGGAATCCGAGGATGTGAAACTGATGCTTGATTTCATTGAAGCCAGCAAACGTGGCATTGTGCGCTAAAAATACGCCGTGAAAGTAGCCTTAATTGCTGGCGAAGCATCAGGAGATTTACTGGCTGCTGAATTGATGGCTTCTATGAAAGCGCAACGCTCCGATATCCAATTTATTGGGTTGGGCGGGCCTAAAATGCAAGCGCAAGGGCTAGATTCTTGGTTCGACTATAAAACCCTTTCCATAATGGGCTTTATTGAGGTGATTAAGCATCTTCCGAAATTACTGCGTTTAAGAAAAAATTTACTGCAGAAATTATTAGCCGAACAACCCGATGTGGTTATAGGCATTGACGCACCAGACTTCAATCTGGGCCTTGAAAAAAAGTGCAAGCAAGCCGGCCTTCGTACAATACACTTCGTTAGCCCGTCCATTTGGGCTTGGCGTGAGAGCCGAGCCAAAAAAATTGGCCAAAGCTGTGATTTGGTTCTGTGTCTTTTTCCGATGGAACCGGCTTTATATGCCCGTTATGGTGTTAATGCGCAGTTCGTTGGCCACCCATTAGCTGACATGATTGATTTACATCCCAACCAATCACTTGCAAGGGCGCAACTGCATTTGTCTGAGCATAAAACCTTAGCCATTTTGCCTGGCTCTAGGCAATCTGAAATTAATCGGATGCTACCAACATTCATCCAAGCAACGCAGCAACTGCAAAAAACCGATGCTAATTTACAGGTATTAATACCCGCGGCGAATGATAACTGTCATGCATTAATCACGCAACATTTGGCTAATCAGCCCTTGCAAAACACTCAACTGATTTATCATCAAGCACAAACTGCGATGATAGCCAGCGATGTGGTTTTACTAACTTCTGGCACGGCCACCTTGGAAGCGATGCTGTGTAAACGACCGATGGTGGTTGCCTACAAAAACTCTAAACTCACAATTTTCATCATTCGTTTATTCAATTTGATTAAAATTAAAACATTCAGTTTGCCGAATATTTTATCGGGCAAGGTTTTAGTAACTGAATTAATACAAGAACAATGCACGTCTGAAAACGTTGCTCTAGCAATACAAGAAATACTCTCAGAAAATTATGACCAAGCCAACCTGCAAAATCAGTTCCTTGATATTCATTTAAGCTTGAAGAGAAATGCCGCTGATCAAGCGGCGCAAGCTGTGCTTGAGTTAGTGAAGCAACCAACAAAATGATTGTTGCTGGCATCGATGAAGCAGGTCGTGGCCCTTTGGCTGGCCCCGTGGTTTGTGCTGCTGTGATTCTGCCCGATGCGTATCATTTGCCGGGAATTAATGATTCGAAAAAACTCAGCGCCACGCGCCGCGAAACTCTTTTTGATGAGATTCAATTGCAAGCGCTAGCATTCAGCATTGTATTTGTCGGCCGAGATGAAATTGATACCATCAACATTTTGCAAGCCACCCTACTCGGTATGTCGCGCGCGATTGCACAATTAAGCATTGCGCCGAATTTGGCGTTAATCGATGGCAATCGCCTGCCCAAAGAACTGCTTTGTAATGCGCAAGCGGTGATTAAAGGCGACAGCATTCACCCGTGCATCATGGCGGCCTCTATTTTGGCCAAAGTCAGCCGAGATCGCTACATGCAGGCACTGCACTCAAGCTATCCGCAATTCGGTTTTGACCAACACAAAGGCTATCCAACGCCTAGCCATTTACAAGCGCTGAGAGAACACGGCATCTGCCCAGAACATCGGCTGAGTTATGCGCCGGTTAAAAATATACCTGTAAAGAAAATTTCATAGGTCAAAAGTCACTGTAACCTACGCTAGATGCTAGCCAGTCATAATAATGCAACACTGCCATGCATTAATACAACTTTCTAAAGGAGTACGACATGGCAGAGCAAGACACAATCAATCAACTCAAGCCGAACTTCACAAGCCATGAACAATGGCAGCAGTTTCTCTCATTTATTGACACCTATAAAGTGCGTGGTTGTGCACAAGAATTATGGCTCCAATGGGAGATCCATTTGCTTAAATGTGCTGATCTGAACAAGAACTGGCATAACAACAATGGCCATTATTTATCAACAGAAATGAGAGCCAGTTCGTCGCAATTTAAATGATTTTGATGAACGTTTTAGGGTGAATTTGGTCCTGTCAAGCCTTGTTATATCAGCTTGCACAGTCTAAGATTAAGGTCTGTTTCTGGCTATAATCATGACCCCGACTTTCGTTCATTGTCACCTGCATAGCGAGTTTTCGCTAACAGACTCCACCATTCGCATTGCCCAGCTGATTGAACGCTGCGTTGAATCTGGCATGCCGGCTGTGGCCGTGACTGATAATTGCAATTTATTTGCTTTAGTTAAGTTTTTCAGCGCAGCCGAAAAAGCCGGTGTTA
>JAGNUI010000060.1:0-4520 GCA_017987065.1 Arenimonas sp. | reverse complement strand
ACCATTCGCATTGCCCAGCTGATTGAACGCTGCGTTGAATCTGGCATGCCGGCTGTGGCCGTGACTGATAATTGCAATTTATTTGCTTTAGTTAAGTTTTTCAGCGCAGCCGAAAAAGCCGGTGTTAAGCCCATTGCTGGCGCCGATTTATTTCTGGAAAATGGCAAATCGGGTTATTTCAGAATTACCGCGCTTTGTCAGAATCAACAAGGCTACTTAAGTCTTTCACGCTTAATTTCACGCGCCTATTTGGAATGCCACTACCACGAAACGCCGGTCATCAAACTGGAATGGTTGTTTGCTGATAACGAAGGCCTCATTATTTTGCAAGGCCGGCAAAGCCCTTTAGCGCATTTGATGCAACTCACTGAAAGCCCAGATGCGAATCATCAATTAGCCGAATGGTTAAGTTTGTTCCCGCGCCGCTTGTACATCGAAATCACTCGATTTGGATTGCCTGATGAATTAGCTTTCAATAACAGTGCTATTGGTTTTGCTAATCAACATCGGTTGCCCATATTAGCCAGTAATGATGTGCGATTTTTACAAGAAGACGATTTTGATGCCCATGAAGCACGTGTTTGCATTTCATCGGGCCGAGTATTAGGCGATCCCAAGCGTCCAAAACTTTATCATCAGCAACAGTATCTAAAATCACCCGAACAAATGGCGGCATTATTCGAAGATATTCCTGAAGCCATCCAGAACACGGTTGAACTGGCAAAACGTTGCAATCTCAAATTATCACTCGGCACCTACTACCTGCCCGACTTCCCAATTCCAGAAGGTTTTGACTTAGGTTCATGGATTACCAAGCAAGCCACTGATGGCTTAACGGCTCGGCTTGAAAAAAATGATCGTGCAGCTAATTTAAGTCTTGAAGATTACCAAAACCGATTGACACTTGAATTGAACGTGATTGTTTCGATGGGCTTTACCGGCTATTTTCTGATTGTGGCCGACTTCATTAATTGGGCCAAAATAAATAATATTCCTGTGGGCCCAGGCCGCGGTTCAGGTGCCGGTTCTTTAGTGGCTTGGTCATTAGGTATTACCGATATTGACCCTATGCGCTACGACTTATTGTTCGAGCGCTTTTTGAACCCGGAACGGGTTTCCATGCCCGATTTCGATATCGATTTTTGCGTTGAAGGCCGTGATGATGTGATTGACTATGTAGCTAGAACCTACGGTCGTGAAAAAGTCAGTCAAATTATTACCTACGGAACAATGGCCGCCAAAGCAGTCGTCCGCGATTGTGGCCGTGCACTAGGCATGCCTTACGGCTTGGTTGATTCCATTGCCAAACTGATTCCAATGACGCTGGGCATTTGCCTTGATGATGCCTTAGGCTTGTCAGTTGCTGCAAAAACAGACAGCAACTTGGCTTCCCAAGAATTGATTCAGCGCTACCACAGTGAAGATGAAGTACGCGATCTCATCGACTTAGCGCGCAAGCTTGAAGACCTCACTCGAAATGCCGGCAAGCACGCTGGCGGCGTGGTGATTGCGCCTACGCCACTCACTGATTTTTGCCCCTTATACGCGGAACAATCAGTTCCTGGTGAAACAATTTCAGGCATTGTCACCCAATTCGATAAAGACGATGTGGAAGCCATTGGCTTGGTGAAATTCGATTTCTTAGGCCTGCGCACCTTAACCATCATCAAAGCCGCAGTCGATGACATCAATGAGCAACGACAGGATTCAGCGCTGGAGCCCATTGATATTTTATTGATTCCACTCGATTGCAAACAAACCTATGCTCTGTTGTCTAAAGGTTTGACCACCGCGATTTTCCAATTTGAATCGCGCGGCATGAAAGATTACATCAAAAAACTCGAACCCGATTGCTTTGAAGATTTGATTGCCTTGGCCGCGTTGTATCGCCCAGGCCCGTTAAATTCTGGCATGGTTGACGACTTCATCAATCGCCGGCATGGTCGTGAAGCGGTGAATTACCCGCATGCTAGCCTTGAAAATATTTTAAAACCAACCTATGGCGTGATTGTTTATCAAGAACAAGTCATGCAAATTGGTCAAGTTTTGGCCGGCTACTCATTAGGCGGCGCCGATTTATTACGGCGCGCCATGGGTAAAAAGAAACCCGAAGAAATGGCTAAGGAACGCGTCAAATTTGAGGCTGGCGCGGAAGCCAATGGCATCAACGGAAAAGTAGCCACCGGCATTTTCGACTTGATGGAAAAATTTGCTGAATACGGTTTTAATAAATCGCACTCGGCCGCTTATGCCTTAATTGCCTATCAAACAGCCTGGCTTAAAACCCACTACCCTGCTGAATTTTTGGCTGCCACTTTGTCTTCCGATATGGATAACACCGACAAAGTGGTGAACTTTTTACAAGATTGCAAGAACTTCGAGATTAAGGTATTGCCGCCCGATGTGAATGCCTCTGCTTACCGCTTTAAAGCGCTCAATCGATACAGTATTCAATATGGATTGGGCGCGATTAAAGGGGTTGGTGAAAGTGTATGCAAAGCCATCAGCGATGAACATGACACGAACGGACACTTTACCGATTTACTGGATTTTTGCCGTCGCATCGATTCCAGCAAACTCAATAAGCGTGTGATGGAAGCTTTAATTCAATCCGGCGCCTTAGACAGCCTTGGCAGTAACCGAGCCTCATTAACCTTGCAATTACCGGAAGTATTGAAAGCCACTGACCAAATGGCACGTGAAGCGCAATCAGGGCAAGTGTCTTTATTTGGCGCGAGCCCAAGCACGAGTATTCGCATTGAGCTTGCAAAGATAGCCGATTGGAGCTTTGAGGATCGTCTAAAAGCAGAACGCGACACCTTGGGATTTTTCCTGAGCGGGCATCCACTCGACCCGTGGCAGGATGAATTAAAACAATTGTCGGTATGTGCTTTAACCGACATCGAAAAAGTCTGGCGAGAACGAAAAGACCGACGTGGCGAAGCGCTGGTTGTGGTTACCGGCATTATCAGCACCATGCGCCGGCGTGGTGAAAACCAAGCTTTTGTTTTAATCGATGATGGTTTCGCCAGTTTGGAATGCTCCTTTTTCAATGAAGCTTATTCTGATTCGGCCGGCATGCTAACGCGAGACCGTATTGTTTTTATTGAAGGCAACGTTCGGGAAGATAGCTTCAACGGCGGCTTCTCATTACGCGCCAAACGATGTTGGGATTTTCAATCGGTCTTGCTAAACAGCAGTCAATCGTTGCACTGTAAGATTGATTTATGCCAACCAGATGCTTGGCAAGCACTACAAAATCTCATTGCTCGCTTTCGTCCCGGGCATACGCCGTTATTTCTAAATGTATTAACGGCTAAAGCGGAAGGAAAACTGGCAACGCCAAGCAGTTATGCCCTGCGCTGCGAACCGAATTTAATGAATCAATTGCGCCAAATCGAAGGCATTTCTAATGTTTCGGTCACTATTCAAAAACCCTGGATTACTGTACAAGTCGGTGCATTAGCTTGAGCTTCTGATAAACTGACACTCTGCCCAAAGAGCGATGCCCATGAATCCTAACTTTCTTGACTTCGAACAGCCCATCGCTGATTTAGAATCAAAAATCCAAGAGCTGCAAAGAGCAAGCCATGGCCCTGGCATGAATATCGACTTGGAAGTTGGCGGTTTACGAAAAAGAGTGGCGCAGCGCACCGAAGAGATTTTTAAAGCCTTGTCGCCGTGGCAGATTTCGCAATTGGCGCGTCACCCGCAACGCCCTTACACCCTCGATTATCTAGGTCTCATTTTTGAAGAATTCCATGAGCTTGCCGGCGATCGAAGTTACGCTGACGATGCCGCCATTGTGGGTGGATTAGCTCGAATTGACGGAAGAGCCTGCATGGTGATTGGTCAACAAAAAGGCCGTGACACCAAAAGTAAGATTAAACGCAATTTCGGCATGCCTCGGCCTGAAGGTTATCGCAAAGCATTACGTTTGATGAAAATGGCCGAGCGTTTCAAATTGCCACTATTTACTTTCATCGACACGCCAGGCGCCTATCCAGGCATTGGTGCTGAAGAGCGTGGGCAATCAGAGGCTATTGCGCGTAATTTAATGGAAATGTCCGAGTTAAAAATTCCGGTCATTTGCACCGTCATCGGTGAAGGCGGATCGGGCGGCGCTTTAGCCATTGGTGTTGGTGATGCCACCTTCATTTTGCAATACAGTACCTACTCGGTTATTTCCCCCGAAGGCTGCGCTTCCATTTTATGGAAAAGTGCCAGTAAGGCCGAAGAAGCAGCGCAGGCACTCGGCTTAACGGCTGCTCGTTTGCTCGAACATAAATTGGTTGATAAAATCATTCCGGAACCACTGGGTGGCGCGCACCGAAATCCAGCAGAAATGGCTGAAACCTTAAAAGCTGCCATTTTAGCTGAGCTCGCAGAACTTGATGCTTTAGATACCCAAGCATTGCTTGACCGTCGTTACAAAAAACTACGCGGCTACGGTGCTTATGCGGCAAGTTGAGAATACAGCATGCCAATTCATCCATTGCAAAGCTTGCCACCGTCTAAAA
>JAGNUI010000005.1:6909-27902 GCA_017987065.1 Arenimonas sp. | reverse complement strand
AGCATCATGTTGATACTTTGATAGCCGCCCAGATGCCAATCACCAATCCAACCCATAATGGCGTTGAGCATGGCGATTAAAGCCACAAAGGCGAGTAACATCGCAGCAATATTGATGGCCAATTTCATGCCATCAGAAGCTCCGGCTGCGGCCGCATCTATAATGTTTTTACTTTCTTTTTCAACATGCACGCTAACCACGCCGCGTGTTAAAGGATTGCCGGTTTCAGGAATCAGTATTTTCGCAATCAGCAAAGTGGCTGGCGCTGCCATAATCGAGGCCGCTAAAAAATGCTTGGCATACATTTGCTGAAGCACGGGGTCGGTGCCGGCTAACATGCCAATATAAATAGCCATCACGCCGCCAGCAATATGGGCCATACCGCCAATCATCATGGTCAGTAGTTCAGAATCGGTCATTTTGCTGATGTAAGGCCGCACGGTGAGCGGTGCTTCCGTTTGCCCAATAAAAACACTGGCACATACGCTGGTGGTTTCAGCGCCAGAAACGCGCATCACTTTGGTGATGGCCATTGCCATGATTTTTACAATCCACTGCATCACACCTAAATGATACAAAACCGCCATAAACGAGGCGAAAAAAATGACCGTAGGCAAGGCATGGAAGATAAATACAAAGCCGTATTTGTCTTGGTCAGCAAAACCACCCAAAATCATCTTCGAACCTTCTGTGGTGAAGTTAATTAGGGTGACGAACAATTTTCCCAGTCCTTCGAATAGGGCGCTGCCAGAATCCGTTCGTAATACAAATGCGGCAAAGATGATTTGTAAAACAACACCCGTTGCAACTAATTTCCAATCTACAGCTCGTTTGTTATTGGAAAAAAGCCAGGCAATGCTAAGCAGGCAACTAAGTCCAAATAAACCGAAAAATATCTCGCTCATGAGCAATCCATTATTAATATCATGAAAGATTAGACTAGCCAGATACTTACGGCAAGCTTTTATAGTAATTTAGGCGTTTGTGCTGTATTTTTTCGGTAAATTATGGTCCCTTGTCACAGATAAGCAAGTTCATGTGGCGGAGGCGGCGGTGGTGGAGGCGCCATCGAAGCAGCGGTCCTTGGCGGTGCAGGTGGCATAGGTGGTTTTGGCGGCGCTGGCGGTTGCGGCGGAATGTCCATTGGCGGTTGCTTTGGCACGATCACAGAAAGACTTAATGCCTTGCGGTCACGAAAAATATCCAGGTTGATTTTCTCGCCGGCTTTTTTTGTTCGTAAATATTTCAGTACATCACGCGAACTCGTCACCGTGTTGCCATCAATTTTGGTAATAACATCGCCAGCTTGCAAGCCAGCAAAGCCTTTGTTTGAACTCAGTATCAGGACGCCGCTACTGATGCCAAAATAGCGACCTAGTTGTGGGTTTAGTTCGGCCATATTTAGACCTTGCCAGCGGGTGGCGTGTGCCATCGTATGTTCGCCGTTTGGGTTCTTTATATATAGCTCGCGATTCACAATCATTTGCGAATCAATTTTGCTTGCCTTAACCAACACAACGGCATTTTTATTTGCTCTGAGATAGGAAATTTTAACTATTTGGCCTTCCTTCAGATTTTTCAGTGCCATGCGCGCCTGCTTCATGCTTTCATTATCTTGTCCTGAAACCGATTGACCGTCGATGGCAGTGATCACATCGCCTGCTTGTAACCCAGCAAGATTGGCCGGCCCTTTAGGTGATACAGCAGCTATATTGACGCCGCTGCCATCTTTGTTTGGACGCATCACAATACCCAAGCCCACTGCTGACCTATTAGCGTTGCGGAATTCAGTGCGATTTGTTCTTTGTTCAGTTGTGCCTGCAGTGCTATTTTGCGCCAATGCGTTAGTCGAAATAAAACCTGCAACTAAGATGAGTGGGATAAATGCTTTATTAGGGAACATAGAGAAAACTCCTTACGGTAAAAAGAGGGGTGGTGATGGATTAATTGATACTGGCAAGGGCAAGATCATAATTTTTCCCTTGTGAATTAAAATCAGCGTTGGTTTTGTTAAGCCGTATGCCATTGCCGAGCAAATCAATTCGAGTTTGCCAAAGCGATAATGCCTGTGTTTGATTGGATTGCTGTGCGAGTTGCAAATCTATGGCCGTTAATTGCTCCTCAATGCTTAAGTTCGCTGCAATAACAGTGGCGCTAGAGATGGAGTCGTCTTGCTGGGCGTAAAACGAGTTTTCCATTTGCGCCGATTGATTAATTAATTGATCAAGCTGATTGGAGCTTTGACTGGCAATGACCGGACTGTTTTGGGCTGAAAATGGCGATTGAAAGTACACTACAAATGCCAGTGCCGTGCTAGCAGCCGTTGCCATTAGCCATGTTGGCCATGACGTTTTTTTTGGTGTTTGGTTTTGAATCGACAACCAGGCACTCTGTTCTGGCGCTTCAAGTGGCAACTGCCTGAGTGCTTGCGAGAGTTCAATGACTTGGTTCATGATCTATTCCTGAATTAATTTCTAACATGAGGCGTAGTTTCTGTGTGCCACGCGCCAATTGCGATTTTGAAAAAGAACTGGATTTGCCCATTTGTTGCGCTATTTCCTCGTGATTAAAACCTTCCATGTGATACAGCCAAATCACCGAGCGGGTTAGTTGCGGTAACTTGTTTAATGCCTCAATCAGCTGGCTAGCCTCTGCCGCTTGTGGTGGCATCAAGGTTTTTGTATCAGCAAGCTCAGACTCATAGACATCTTCATCGCCTATATGTTTTCCCGATTTCCTGATGCGCATTAATGCTTCATTGACCGCAATCTGCCGTAACCAACCCCAAAATGGCGATTGGCCTTTGAAATCTGCGATTTTAGTCATTACTTTAATCATGCTGTCCTGCAATACTTCCTGAGCTTCAGCGGGCTGGCCACACAGGCGCAACGCTAGGGTGTAAATGGGGCGTTCGAACCACCGGTATATTTGCTCAAAAGCCTTTTGATCACCACGTTTTGCGCGCTGAATCAGGCTGTCTGGAACGTCAATAGCAAAATGGGAAGAATGGCTCACTGTTAATAAGATGCCCGTCATTGAAAAAAGGTCGCAACAGTTTTAATGGCTCTATAATGGATTAACTTTTGATGTTGAGGTGATTCATGGGAAATGTGATTGTTGTTGCACTTATTTTCTTTGCGGTTGCGATGGTCTATAAAATGGTGCGTATGGTGCCACAGGGTTTTCAGTGGACCATAGAAACCTTCGGTAAATACACCGGCACTATGCAGCCCGGTTTGCATATCCTTATTCCAATCATGCAAGATGTTGGCCGTAAAGTGAACATGATGGAGCAAGTGCTTGAAATTCCGTCACAAGATGTCATCACCAAAGATAATGCCGTCGTTAAAGTTGATGGTGTGGTTTTTTTCTCGGTCTTGGATGCTGCCAAAGCGGCGTATGAAGTTTCCGATTTGCAACAAGCCACTACGGCTTTGGTGATGACCAATATCCGAACTGCTATTGGCTCAATGGATCTCGATGAATCCTTGTCAAAACGCGATGAAATCAATGCCAGATTATTGAACGTGGTTGATCAGGCAACGCACCCATGGGGTATTAAGGTCAATCGTATTGAATTAAAAGATATCCAGCCGCCACGTGATTTGGTGGAATCAATGGCGCGCCAAATGAAAGCGGAACGAGAAAAGCGTGCCAATATTTTAGAAGCCGAAGGTTTTCGTCAGGCAGAGATTCTTCGTGCTGAAGGTGAGAAGCAGGGCGCCATCTTGCAAGCCGAAGGAAAAAAAGAAGCCGCATTTCGCGAAGCCGAAGCACGTGAGCGTTTAGCCGAAGCGGAGGCCAAGGCCACGCAGATGGTGTCCAACGCCATTTCCAATGGCGATGTACAGGCTATTAATTACTTTATTGCACAGAAATATGTTGAAGCCTTGGGCAAGTTCGCGGATTCGCCGAACCAAAAGCTGATGATTTTGCCCACCGAAGTAACTGGCGTCATGGGCTCCATTGCTGGAATAGCCGAGTTGGCTAAAGCCAGCCTTGATAGGACGAATAGCCAAGCTGAGGATAAAAAGAAATGAGTCCGGCTGCGATTTTCTGGGGTTGCGCCGCCTTGCTGATGATTAGCTTAGAATCGCTGGCGCCAGGCATCTTTTTATTGTGGCTTGGTTTTGCAGCGGCAGGCGTCTTCATCTTAATGGTATTTGGATTGCCGTTGTCAATTGTGGCGCAGACCGTTGTTTTCGTCATTCTTTCCTTTGTATCGGTAGGTGTTTATTGGAAGTATTTTCGAAAAGTGGCCATGCAGAGTGATCAACCCATGCTGAACAATAAGCAAGATCAAATGTTAGGCATGGTGCTGAATTTGGAAACGGCTATTGTTAATGGCACCGGACGAGTCAAAATTGGCGATGCATTTTGGCAAGTGCAAGGAGCTGATATCTCAGAAGGGACTGTGGTTAGGGTCGTGGCCTTTCACAATGGCGTTCTGATGGTTGAGCCTGTTAATTAAAACGAACCTTTATGCCATAATGGCACTTCAAAAATAGCACGAGAATACTATGAATCAGAAAACACTGTACAACCAAACTCACCGCGATTTAGGCGCAAAAATGGTTGATTTTGGTGGCTGGGATATGCCTATCCATTACGGTTCACAGATTGAAGAGCATCATGCGGTTCGCCGTGATGCCGGTATGTTCGATGTTTCACATATGACGGTTATTGATGTGCATGGTGACGACGCACGTGCTTACCTGCGCAAGTTAATTGCTAATTCCATCGAAAAGCTGAAAGTTTCGGGTAAAGCGCTGTATTCGTGCATGCTCAATGAGCAGGGCGGGGTTATCGATGATCTGATTGTTTATTACTTGAACGACACCTTTTACCGCGTGGTTGTTAACGCCTCAACACGCGATAAAGATTTAGTTTGGATGCAATTACAAGCCAATGGTTTTTTGGTCAGTTTAAATGAGCGAGCTGATCTAGCTATGGTTGCCGTGCAAGGTCCGAACGCGCGTGCAAAAGTTATCTCCTTATTAAGTGCAGATGCCGCGCAACGGGTGAGCGCGCTAGGTAAATTTGTCGCATGCGACGCTGACGGCTTATTTGTGGCGCGTACCGGCTACACCGGAGAAGACGGCTTTGAAATTATGGTGCCCGAAGCGCAAGCAATTGCATTCTGGCAGGATTTGTTAAAAGCTGGAGTGGCGCCATGCGGATTAGGTGCGCGCGATACCTTGCGTTTAGAAGCTGGCATGGCTTTATACGGGCAAGATATGGATGAAACCATTAGTCCGTATGAAGCAGGGTTGGCTTGGACAGTTGCATTGGATGAGGGGCGTGATTTTATTGGCCGCCCAGTTTTGGAGAAGCAATTAGCCGATGGCACGGCGCGCCAGTTGATTGGCTTGGTAATGGATGAAAAGGGCGTGCTACGTCACGGACAAACAGTTTATGCGCAGTCCGGCGCGGGAGAAATATTGTCAGGTACATTTTCCCCGAGTTTATCCAAAGCGATTGCCTTAGCGCGTGTGCCGGCAGGTGAGTTAGGTGCTGTTGAAGTTGACATCCGTGGCAAGCGTTTGCCAGTGCGTGTTGTGAAGTACCCTTTTGTTCGAGACGGTAAGCCACAGCCGGGTATTTAATTTTGTGCTTAACATCAGCACAAGTTCCTAGTAAACTAAGATTAACTTATTAACCTATACAGAGAGAATGTTATGAGCGAAATTCCAGGTGATTTAAAATTTCTTAAATCCCACGAGTGGGCCAGAGTTGAAGATAGCGGCCATGTCACCGTTGGAATTTCCGAGCATGCGCAGTCGTTACTAGGCGATTTAGTGTATGTAGAACTGCCCTCTGTGGGCGACAAAGTAACTATGGGTAATGGCGCAGCGGTTGTAGAGTCTGTCAAGGCTGCTTCAGATGTGTATAGTCCAGTTTCTGGCACAGTCACTGCCGTCAACGAGGCATTAACCGACAAGCCTGAAACCATCAACGAGGATGCCTACGGTGAGGGTTGGTTGTTCACCGTTGAAATTGACGATGCCGATCAATTAAACGATTTACTTTCGCCGGACGATTACGACGCCTTGATTGAAGACGACAGCCACTAAACAATACAGTTTTTTTCCAACGATTAAACCGCTGTTAATTACAGCGGTTTTTTTATTGGATGCTGTTATTTTTTTAAAACGACAAATAATTACAGACTAAATTTTTTCCAAAAACAACAAAAAAACTTGCGCAGTTTTGTACTTTAAATGTATTTTTTTATTTTTTTGACTAAATATTATGTTCAAGTAAATTCTTAAGTTGCTTCAATTTATTTGTTCAATTTTATTTTTGAAAAGTATAGATTAATACTAGCCGTAAAAAATATATTGCTCTAATAGGCTTTAATTACAAGCTCTGTAGCATGTCGTTAGCAATATTGTAAATTTATAAATTCAATTTCATAAAATATTATGAGCAACATTTTATAGTTGCTTAAAAAATATGTGAAAATATTTTTCATAAAAGTATTGACAATATAAAATCACATGATTAGCTTTCACATTGTGAACCTAATAACTTTGAGCCGAGTGAAAAAATTTTTCCTTACAATCCATTCAAACGCATTCGATTGTATTCAGGCAGTTGTTAGATTATTACCCCTCAAAGAAATCGCCAAAAAACGGGTCGTTTCATATTTTAATTTACACACCCGAATCTTATTAGGCTCGGGTGTTTTTGGTTTTGACGGAGATCTTCCGTCAAAAAATCTGTCTACCTGGAATTCTCCGGTTGGCAGTTTGTTGCACGAAATGTGCAGCAATATTTTTACTGGGCGTTTTGTTTTAAATCGATGTTTATAAGCCAACTGACGAGGAGTTGACCATGGCCACTAAAAGTGCTGTTAAGAAAGCTGTAGCAAAGAAAGTTGTTAAAAAAGCTGTAGCAAAGAAAGTCGTTAAAAAAGCTGTAGCTAAAAAAGTAGTTAAAAAAGCTGTAGCTAAGAAAGTTGTTAAAAAAGCTGTAGCTAAAAAAGTAGTTAAAAAAGCCGTTAAAAAAGCTGTAGCTAAAAAAGTAGTTAAAAAAGCCGTTAAAAAAGCAGTTGTAAAAGCCGTAGCTAAAAAAGCCGTTAAAAAAGCGGTAGTTAAAAAAGTTGCTGCTAAAAAAAAAGTAGTTAAAAAGAAAGCAGGACCTGCAGCACCTGCTGCTCCTGCAATGTAAAAAGTAGTTCCGAAACCGTAACGTCCCTTCTTAATTCTGCCCAGGTTAAGAAGGGATTTTTCTTTTTATGAGCCACACTTCTTGTTTTAGTCTTGGCCTATTGTTTCCGCATCTGCGCTACCGTCTTTGATGCCAATCCAATCAGTATTTTTAATATCCAGGGCGCGATCCATCCATGCCGGCAGAAAGGCAGATGGGGCTGAACTTTCACTGTTCCAAAGCACCACAATGCCCGTATCTTGGTCAGGCAGAAAGGCAATCAAGCTTCGATAGCCACGAACGGCGCCTCCGTGAAAAACTAATTTTTGGCCTTGATAGGTGAACACACGCCAGCCTAAGGCATAAGACGCTTTGCTTAATCGATCATGACGCCAGCCAGAGCTTCGTAATTCGCCGGGGGTGTTAACTTGCGGCGTGTGTGTTTTGGTCAGTAAATCGGCTGACAGCACATCTTGACGATGGCCCAACTGGGCATTCAGCCAAAGACTCATATCTTGGATGCTGGCATTAACGCCAGCAGCTGGCGGCACATGATAATAATTTTCGTTTGGTGTCGAGGAAACCCACCCTTTGCCACTATAGGAATGTGGCCTAGCCCAATTACTATTCGCCATTAAGGCGTCGCGCCCGTATGTAGCGTTGGTCATATTTAGTGGAGTAAATATTTTTGATTCCACTTGATGCGTGTAAAAATCGCCGGTCACGGCAAATACCATGTCACCAATCAGACTGAACGCAATATTTTGATAGCCGTAACATTCACTAGGGCTGCAGGTTAACGGCGCGTTCGATAAACGTTCCGCCAGTAATGGGTAAGGGACGTTGCTTTCTAGGTCGCGGTCAAAGGTGTTTTTACCCAAACCGACTTGATGACTCAGAACATCACTAACGGTCACTTGTTGAGAGCGTTGAAAATCACGAAGTTTGAACGCTGGTAATTGTTTGGCAATCGGTGTGTCCCATTCTAAGGCTTGTTCTTCGACTAATATGCCAGTGATTGTTGCGGCAAAGGCTTTGGATAACGAGGCCAGTCGGAACACCGTGTCAGGCTTTATGGCCTGCGGGTTTTTTACATCGGTAACACCATAGCCACGGGCCGATAATACTTTTCCGTTTTGAACTAAAGCAATAGCCATACCAGGAATTTTCTTTTGGCGAACAAATTGCTCGGCCAAAATTTCGAACTCTTTAGCATCTTTGCTGAGGTTGCGAACTGGAGACTTTGCCATTTTTACTTGTGGCTCGGCCTTTAAGGTTGCATCGCTTGGTTCGGAATTCATTGACTTAGAATTTTTACTTAATGCGGTCGACAGGCCTGCCGTGCACAATATTATGGCGCAAGCGCTAAAGATAGTAGGTATTCGACCAGGATTCGGCATTATTTCGAGTATTTCAAATGAACAAGGCTTAGTTTAGCCTGACTGAGTTAAGCGCTCAATGAATAAAATCACTTGCGCAAGGTACAATATGCGCATGATTACTAGCACTTACCTAAACGAACAGCTTCTGATTGCTATGCCGAGCCTATTGGACTCGGTTTTTGAGCGCTCGGTTTCGCTCGTTTGTCAGCATGATGCCGATGGGGCGATGGGCTTGGTTTTGAACCAAGGCTCAGAATTCACCTTGGGTGCTCTGTTTGACCAGCTTGATCTTATTTGCGAAAACCCCATGATGCGCGATGTTCCGGTTTTATCTGGCGGCCCCGTGCAACCAGAACGTGGCTTTGTGTTGCATCAAGATGGCGGTACTTGGGAATCCAGTCTGCATTTATCTAACGGGCTCACCGTATCAACCTCGCGCGACATCCTACAGGCTTTGGCCGCAGGCAATGGCCCCAAGCAATATATTGTGTTGTTAGGCTATTCCGGTTGGTCGGCAGGCCAGCTTGAACAGGAAATTGCTGAGAATACGTGGCTTTCGGCACCAGCTTCCAATAGTATTATTTTTCAAGCCCCCATTGAGCAGCGTTGGCTTGCAGCAGCCCGCTTGCTGGGTGTGGATTTAAGTTTAATGTCAACCCAAGCTGGGCATGCCTAATGAGTTGGCAAGACGCATCGGTTCTAACCTTGCTAAGTTTTGATGTTGGTGCGCGTCGAATTGGCGTTGCCGTGGGTAATAGCATTTCTGGCACAGCAAGACCGGTGGGCGTATTAGATGTTTTTGAAGCAGGGCCTAATTGGCCCGCTTTGGATGTTTGGATGCGTGAGTGGTTGCCGAATGGATTAGTCGTAGGCGATCCCTTAACGCAAGACGGAGAAAGCCAGCCGGCGCGCGTTAAAGCCATCGCCTTCGCACGGCAACTGGCTGTGCGTTACGCGAAGCCAGTCAGTTTCATGGATGAACGCAATACCTCCATAGAAGCGGCGCAGCGCTTTGCAGACAGTCGGGCGCGTGGTGAAACGAAACGCCATCAAGCCGAGCAATTGGATGCTTGGGCGGCCGTTATTATTTTAGAGCGCTGGTTCCTACAGCCACATAACCGAATCGAATTGGATGCTATTTTATGAATCTGCACCATCTCATCAGAATTGATGATTTAAGCCAACAACAATTGCATCAGCTCATTGATAGCGCGCAACGCATCAGTGATTTATCGGGTAGCAACGCGCACCAGCGTGATGAGCTGGCCGGCAAAACCGTTTGCAATTTATTTTTTGAGCCGTCAACTCGAACACGTAGTTCATTCCAATTGGCCGCGGCTCGATTGGGCGCTGATGTATTGAACTTTGATGCGCCAACCTCCAGTGCTAAAAAAGGCGAAACCGCCATTGATACCATGCGAAATTTGGAAGCGATGGGTGTTGATTGTTTCATTGTGCGTACCGCTATTGATGGCGAGCTTGATGCTTTGATTGCCGCCGCTAAGCCGAGCACGCATTTTATTAATGCCGGCGATGGTCGTAGTAACCATCCCACCCAAGCGTTGCTTGATATGTTGACTATCCGACAATGCAAAGGCTCTGATTTTTCATCGTTGAAAGTGTTGATTGCCGGCGATATTTTGCATTCAAGGGTGGCGCGTTCGGATTTACAAGCGCTGAAATTGTTGAATTGTGGTGAGATTCGCGTTTGTGGCCCAGAGAACCTTTTGCCATTGGATGGCACGCTAAGCGGTTGTGAGCGATTTAATGATTTTAATGAAGCAGTGACGGGAGTAGATGTTGTTATGATGCTACGCCTGCAGCGAGAGCGCATGGAGCAGGGTTTAGTGAGTTCAATTGAGCAATATTATTCAGACTACGGTTTAAGCGCGGAACGTTTATCGTTTGCCAAAGCAAATGCCATCGTGATGCACCCTGGCCCAATGAATCGCGAAGTGGAAATTTCAGGACAAGTTGCCGATGGTCCGCAATCAGTCATTTTGCAACAAGTGCGTAATGGTGTTGCGGTTCGTATGGCGGTATTAAAAGCGGTGCTAGCGCCATGATTGCATTTCGTAATTTCGCGCTACGTCGTGGCGAGCATTTGTTGCTTTCGAATATCGATTTAACGCTGCATGCTGGCACGCGTGTGGGTGTGGTTGGCAGAAATGGCTGTGGCAAAACCAGTTTGTTTGCAGCGGTGCTGGGTGAAGTTGAGCCTGATAAAGGCGATATTGATATGCCGAGTCGCCTGCGCATAGCCAGCGTGGCGCAAGAAACGCCTTCCTTGCCTGATGCCGCGATTGATTTTGTGCTCAGTGGCGATCAGGTGGTTTATGACGTTATTCGCGCCGAAGCCGCCGCTATGGACGCCGAAGATTATGACGCGGTGGCAGAAGCGCATCAACGCCTCGATGAATTAAATGGTTATGATGCGCCAGCACGCGCGGGTAAATTATTGCATGGCTTGGGTTTCTCCTCCGAAAGCCACTTGCGGCCGGTCTCGGATTTTTCTGGCGGTTGGCGGGTACGTTTAAATTTAGCCAAAGCCTTAATGCAACCATCAGACTTATTGTTGCTCGATGAACCGACCAACCATTTGGATTTGGATGCGGTGCTGTGGCTGGAGCAGTGGTTGTTGCGATATCCCGGTATGATTATGCTGATTTCGCATGATCGCGAATTCTTGGATGGCGTGTGCACCCACACTTTGCATTTGAATGAATGCAAAGCCAAACTCTACACCGGTGATTACACCAGCTTCGAGCGGCAACGCTCTGAACACTTGCGCCTGCAACAAATTAGTTTCGAAAAAGAACAAGCTGAGCGCGAGCATTTACAAAAGTTTATTGATCGTTTTAAAGCCACCGCCAGTAAAGCCAAGCAAGCGCAGTCTCGGGTGAAGCGGTTAGCCAAAATGGCCGGCACCGAAGCGGTGCGTGCTGAGCGCGCGATGCATATTCAATTTGGTCAGCCGGCTAAACTGCCGCATTCTTTAATTCGTTTGAACGATGCCGATTGCGGCTATGGCGATGTCAAAATTCTAGAGCAAGTTGGCTTTGGCTTAGAAGCGGGTGATCGCGTTGGCTTACTTGGCCCGAATGGCGCTGGTAAATCGACTTTGGTGAAATCATTGGTGGGTGAATTACCTTTGCTCGTTGGTGAGCGCGTGGCACATCCGGATTTGCGTATTGGCTATTTCGCGCAACACACGGTGGAAAGTTTGAGCGCAGGGCAAAGCCCCATGTGGCACTTGAAAGAAATTGCACCGGAAGCCGGCGAACAAACGCTGCGTAATTTCTTAGGCCAGTGGTATTTCGTTGGTGATCGTGCATTTGAATCGGTCGATGGTTTTTCCGGTGGCGAACGGGCACGTTTAGCATTAGCCTTAATTGCCTACCAACAGCCGAATGTGTTGTTGCTCGACGAACCAACCAACCACTTAGATATTGATATGCGCGAAGCGTTGGCCGAAGCGCTCAGTGATTTCGAAGGCGCCATTGTGTTGGTTTCGCATGATCGGCACTTAATTGGTTTGGTCAGTGAAACGTACTGGCGCGTGGCCGATGGCCATGTTGAATCCTTCAATGGTGATTTGGATGAATACGCCATCTGGCTGAAAGCACGCGGCAATAAAATCGACCAAGCGTCAAGCAAGGCGCGGCAAGAAGCAGCAAAACCAAAAGCACAACCAAAATCCACTGCTGAGCTTGGCAAACTTCAAAAACTGGTTGAAAAGCTGGAAAAACAGATGGCCGATTTTGATTCGCAACTGGCGCACATCCAAGAAGAGCTGGCGCGTCCAGAACTCTACCAATCCGATGGGGGTTCTGTTTTGCTGCAATTAAATCAGCAACAGAAAAAACTGGAAACCGAGCGTGCCAAAACTGAGAGTGAGTGGTTGGATGTGTATCAAGCCTTGGAACAAGTCTGATTCAGCCCCATATCGTATAATGTTCACCTGAATAAATTGATGTAGAAGACATATGCCCATTTATGATTTCGCTTGTTCTGCCTGTCATCACCGCTTTGAGCGGCTTCAGAAAATGTCTGATGCCGATCCCACGATTTGCCCCGAATGTGGCTTAGAAACGGTTTCCAAACAAGTGACCGCGCCAAGTTTTCGCTTGGCTGGCTCTGGTTGGTATGAGACTGATTTCAAGAAAGAGGGCGATAAGAAGAAAAATCTGGCCGATACGAAAGTTAGCGCTGATAAACCCGTTGCACCAGCTGCTTCAACTCCAGCACCAAAAGCAGAATAAAAAATCCCAGCCGTAGCTGGGATATTATTGCAAGCCACCAATCACTAACGAACCCCGAATCGGGCACTACAATTATTGGCCACCCATATGCCACGGTTGCTGTCATAGCCCCAGTCTTGGCGCTCAGTGCATCGGCCAGAAATGCGTTCAATCAAGCGCGGTGTACCGCGATTACGATCCCAGGCACAAGTTTTATATTTGCCGTTGAAACTTGAACAGGTCACACTGTAGCCACCTTGATTACCCCAGTTTCCGTTATGATTGCCGCCTAGGTATTGGAAGTCGGCTCGGCAACCTTGGCTAACCCAGATCATATTTTTGTTTTGTCCCCACGAACGGCCTTCAACGCACTTACTATCTGATAATTTTCGAACCAGACTAACCGAACCATTGTATGGTTTGCGACATTCTCTATAGCGATTGTCTTTACTTTCGCAGCGTATTATTTGGTTGTTGGTATTTCCCCAGCCATTGCCAGAATCTGTGAAGCGGCCACGGCATCCATGACTGACCCACACCATGTTTTGGCGAGCACCCCAATTTTGGCCCTCAATACAACGTGCTTTAGAAATGTTCTCAACAAGACGAGGGCGCCCTCTGAAAGGCGCACGGCATTCTTTATAGCGTTGGTCGTTGCTTGAGCAGATGACGCTGGTCTGATTCCAATTACCATTTGTGGGCGGTTGCCAGTTTCCGTTGTTCACCCCACTGCCACGTAAAGAGGTGGCAATGTCAGACCTAATTTTGCTGAACGACCAGCGCGACAAACGAATTTGGTCTAAGTAGAAATCCAGTTGGTCGTCTGGGATTTGTCTGCCACGTGATTGTTCACGGTATTCATTTTCAATCACACGAATTTGATCGTTGACCGATAGCTGCCCGATGTTTTCAGGTGCGTAAGTGCGTTGATTGGCTTGAGCTAAACTTGTTGGAGGGCTTGCTATTGCGATAAAGGCAAGAAAAAGTGCGATAGACAATTTAATCATTACACGAGCTCCAAATTAAATTCAGCAAGATGTTAAGGCGTACATGAATCGAATTTAATGTACACCAGTTACTATGAATAGAAAAGTAATAGCGGCTCAACCAGAATTTCTTAAACCAGCAGCAATGCCATTGATTGATAAATGAATGCCACGCGTGGTAGCTTCATCACGGTCGCCCTCACGGTATCTTTTCAATAGCTCAATTTGCATATGATTAAGCGGATCCAAGTACGGGAACCGGTGTTGTATTGAACGTTTCAATAACGCGTTATTATCCAGCAGCTCATCTTGCTCGGTGATAGCCAATACCAATTGCTTGGTGTCTAGGTATTCGTTGCTAATAGTCTTAAAAATGGATTGCGCCATCTTTTGGTCTTGAACCAATTCCGCATAACGTGCGCTGATGGCCAATTCACTTTTAGCAAGCACCATCATCATGTTGGAAATCATGCTGGCGAAAAATGGCCATGATTTATACAGATCTTGTAATTGCAGCAAGCCATTCGGGTTGCTAGCAAGATAGGATTTAACAGCTGATCCAAAACCATACCATCCAGGCAACATAATCCGGCATTGCGCCCATGAAAACACCCAAGGAATAGCACGCAGGTCTTCAATGGCGGTCGATTTTTTTCGCGAAGCTGGGCGTGAGCCAATATTAAGATTGGCAATTTCAGCAATCACCGTGGACTGCCAAAAATAAGTCTCAAATCCTGGATGGTCATAAACTAAATGACGATAACTTTGAAAAGCCTGTTGTGAAAGCGCGTCCATGATTGCAATTTGAGTTTGCTCCGGCACTGAATTGGTGTGTGAGAGTAATGTTGCTTCTAAAGTAGCGGCTGCCATCACCTCCAAATTACGTCGGCCAACGCTGGGGTTGCTGTATTTCGATGAAATGACTTCGCCTTGCTCAGTGAGCCGTATTTGGCCCTGCACCGCACCATTGGGTTGCGCCAGAATGGCTTGGTAGCTTGGGCCGCCACCACGACCAATCGAACCACCACGACCATGAAATAAGCGCAGTACAACACCATGCTGCTTAAAGGTTTCCACCAATTGAATTTCAGCTTTATACAATTCCCAACCGGAAGTTAAAAAACCGCCGTCCTTATTGGAATCTGAATAACCCAACATCACTTCTTGAACATTATCTCTAGATTTTAGATATTGCTGATATAAAGGGTGTGCCAATAGGCTGTCCATAATTTTTGCAGCGGCTTGCAAATCGCCGATGGTTTCAAACAGCGGCACAATATTAAGCCGAAGCGACTTTGTGTTGGGAATGAGCAATCCGGTTTCTTTTAACAGCAGGGCAAGTTCCAATAAATCTGAGAGGTTGTCGGTCTTGGAAATAATGGCGTTCTCAATACAATTTTCGCCATAAATTTGCTTGGCAAGCCTTGCCTGTTCAAAGATCGCCAGTTCGTCATTGGTTTCTGAACTGTATTGCAGATACGGCGAAAACAATGGGCGTGGATTGGCTAATTCGCCCCAAAGCAAAGCCACTTTTTCAGATTCACTGAGTTTGAGATAGTTGCAATCCGGGATGGCATTAAGCAATAGCTCGGCAACGGTGCGCTGATGCACTTCTGAGTTTTGTCGTAAATCAATACTGGCCAGATGAAATCCGAAAATACTCACCGCATAACGCAGATGTTTCAAGCGACCATTGGCCAAATCGAGCGAGCCATGGCTCACTAAGGAAGTATCAATAATATCTAAGTCGGCTAGAAATTCTTGGCTACTTTGATAGTTA
The DNA here is from genome assembly GCA_017987065.1 of Arenimonas sp. Taxonomy (GTDB): domain Bacteria; phylum Pseudomonadota; class Gammaproteobacteria; order Xanthomonadales; family Xanthomonadaceae; genus Arenimonas. The sequence continues at coordinate 12,361 of JAGNUI010000005.1, read as the reverse complement.
TCAGTGCTGAGTATTTCATCATTTGCCAGAGATTGCACTGTTGCTTTCATACGCGCATAAATTCCCATCAACGCCATGCGATAAGGCTCGTCCATGCTGTGCTGAGAAGGGGCGTTGCAATGCGCTGCTAAGTTCAGTAGCGCTTCACTTGGCTTGACTAATTGTTCAGAGAGCGACAGTTCTTTGTAGAGCTGATTAATTTCTTCAAGATAAAATTTAATGGCCACATCGGCTTGCATGCGAAGTGTTTGTTGCAGAATGTTTGCGGTAACAAAAGGATTGCCGTCGCGATCGCCGCCAATCCAAGAGCCTATTTTCAGAAAAGGCGGAATTAATCCTGATGTAGAATCTGATTGATACTCGAATTGATTTTCCAACGCTAAATAAAGTTTCGGTAATTGCTTCAAAAAGGTTTGCTTATAAAACGATAAACCATTTTCAACTTCATCAAGCACCGATAGTTTATTCAGCCGAAGCATGCGCGTTTGCCATAAGGTTAAAACAGCGCTTTGCAACGTCTTCTGGTTTTCATCCTGTTCTTCAGGCGTCAGCGTCATGCGATCGCGTTGCTCAAGCCGCTGAGCAATCACACGCTGTGCATTTTGTATACTTTTACGCAGCACTTCAGTTGGGTGAGCGGTCAACACAGGGCGAATATGCGCCGAGTTGAAAAAATCTTGCAAACCTGAATCCGTAATCCCGGCTTGGCGTGCTTTTGCCAACGCAAAATTCAAATTGCCTTCATGTTGAATAGAGCCGGCTAAGGCGTGACTGCGCGAGCGGCGAATATGGTGTTGGTCTTCAGCAATATTAGACAGATGCGAAAAATAACTGAAAGCTCGTACCACGTGTCGCGTGTTTTCAGCACAAAGCCCGTTTAGCAATTCGGTCAATTCCTGCTTAGCTTGATGATCGTCATCGCGGCGAAAGCGAATCGAGGTTTGCCGAATGCGTTCGATTAAATCAAATACATCATCACCTTCCTGCTGGCGAATGGTGTCGCCTAAAATTCGGCCGAGCAGGCGAATATCGTTTTTGAGCGGCTCATCTTTGGAAAGGTCAGTGGAGGTGGATTCTGCCATAGCTTGTAAAAACTTCAGAGAAGGTTGGAAAATTAGCCTAGCACGGAAGATTCCTAGAGTTAAAGTGTGGTCAGCATTTTTTCTTATGTTCGTTATAAGCATGCACAGACAGGTGATATATTTTTCTCTCGAAGTCTTATGTCCAGTTGTTCAAGTTTTTGTTGTTAGTGAGATATTTTTTAGGCGCTTAGCTTCTAGCTTGGCCTCAGAAATGAGTTTATTCCAATCGCTCGGAGGATGGCCATTTTCAAGCATCTTGCGAAACATTCGGTACGCATCGTCACTGCTCTCATAAGCACGTTTGCTGTCGTCATCGTTTACCCATGCATATATAATCACTTTGCTCGGTGCATGGTAGCGGAAGAATAGCCGGTATTGCTGAAAGAATTTGGCGCGAAACCAGTGTTTGTGGTGTTCTCCTAACGTGTTGCCTTGACGGTATTCAGCACGCGCTGGATCTTGCGGGATTACTTCAAATGCGAGCTTGGCAATCGCCGCCAATCGTTTGGTGGAGTTCTTCTTTGTGAATCCATTTGGATCTTTCTGTCGGAGTACATCAACTTGCTGAGTGATAGTTTCAACTTGGTCGAGGAACAGCGGATGAGCGAAGATTGTCCAGCCATTGATGACTAATGGCGTGAGCTGGTCTACGCTCATTCATCGTCTGCCAACAGAATGGCATCTAGATCGATTTCGTGCATATTGCCAACCAATGAATGGATGCGTTCGGCAAGAGTGGAATTTAACATCTGAATCCGTTCAGGATGAGCAGACAAATCATGCGCCAAAAAGTCCAGAAATTGTCCGATTGCAGGGTCAGGTTCATCGGAGATTTCCACGCGCGAAAGCACCACTTCACCGCTGGAACGGATGCTGTAGTGAATTTTGTCCCGCTTGCTCAATTTCAAGGCGCGCCGAACGTTTTCCGGCACCGTTGTCTGATACCGATCGGTCAATGTTGATTCAACTTCAAAAGTGGTAACCATATTGTGCTCCCAGCAGAATTTAATGCATGGTAATGCAACTGCATTACTTTGTCCACAGATTTACGTTTTCCAACTGAAAGGCTATCCCAAACCCCAAACCAAGCAATTTGCGGCGCAGAATTTTAGGGTATGCCACGGCGCACCACTATTTACCAAGTGATGCTGCCGCTGCTTTGACTAAGGCATAAAGTTCAGGAAGGTCTCTTTGAATTGTTTTCCAGACGATTTCCAAATCCACTTTAAAATATCCATGTGCCACTGCATTACGCATCTGATAGGCGAACGCTAGAGGTAGCTCTGGATGAGCGATGGCAAACTCTGGATAGTGAATTTCGATATTGTGGCTAGCCTCTCCAATAATCTCAAGGTTACGGATTACAGCGTCTTGAGCCATTTGGCTCTCTAAGAAAGCGAGTTCGCCTAAGTCATCAGTGTAGCTCTCGATGCGTTCAATCGCTTCGATGATGTGTGCAAGGTAGTCTAATAATCGTTGCTGGTCACGGCTCATACCGGACGCGCTTCGGCAAGCACCATTGCTCGGAACTTGTCGGGCAAAGCATTGGGTGTTAATACGTCCACTGGCACGCCCAACAATTTATGCAACTCGTGACGTATTGCACCAATGTCGAACAATGTCGTCTCTGATGTCGGGTCGATGAGTATATCCAAATCACTGTTCTCGGTATCTAGGCCGTGTACGACAGAGCCAAAAACCCGTGCATTGCTTGCACGGTGCGCTTCCACCACGCGCCGGATAGTGGCACGGTGCGATTGGAGGGCTTCAGATGGTTTCATATGTAACTCTGGCATTAAAATCTAAAATAATAGTAACGAAACACGGTGTATCTTACAACTGCGACTCCATGATAGAACGCAGCACCTACCCATAAATCCCCAAAAAATCGCCAATCCAACACCCCAAACCAAGCAATTTACAGCGCAGTCCTTTAAAATAGGCGGTTCAAATACGTTTAAAACCATCTAGGTATCTCTATGCGCAGCCATTTTTGCGGTCTTATCAACGAATCCATGCTCGATCAACGCGTCACTTTATGCGGCTGGGTGGATGTGTCACGCAATTTAGGCGGTGTTTGCTTTATCGACCTGCGCGACCACGAGGGCATAGTGCAGGTGGTGGCTGAACCGGATAACCCAGCTTTTGCCGATGCCGAAAAAGTAGGTTACGAATACTGCGTTAAAATTACCGGCACTGTGCGCGCCCGCCATAGTGTTAATACAAAAATCGCCACCGGCGCGGTTGAAGTGTTGGCTGAGTCGATTGAAATTCTCAACGCCTCCGCATCACTGCCATTCTATAACCATGAAAACCCCGGTGAAGACATTCGCTTGCGCTACCGTTATTTGGATTTGCGCCGCCCGGAAATGCAGAAGACAATGCGTAAACGCACCGCATTGGTTCGTGCGCTGCGCAGCTATTTGGATGATGCCGGTTTTCAAGACATTGAAACCCCAATCTTGACTAAAGCTACCCCAGAAGGCGCCCGCGATTATTTGGTGCCAAGCCGCGTGCATGCGGGGCAATTTTTCGCCTTGCCGCAATCGCCGCAGTTGTTCAAACAATTGCTGATGATGGCCGGCATGGATCGTTATTATCAAATTGCGCGTTGTTTCCGCGATGAAGATTTACGTGCTGATCGCCAGCCTGAATTTACCCAGCTCGACATGGAATTCGCCTTTGTCACCGAACAAGATATTCAAGATTTTGTTGAAGCAATGATTCGCAAAGTATTTTTGGATGTGCAAGGTGTTGAGCTGGCCAAGCCATTCCCACGTATGACCTACGCTGAAACCATGCGCCGATACGGCTCTGATAAACCGGATTTACGTATTAGCCTTGAGTTGGTGGATATTGCCGAAAGCGTTAAAAATAGTGAATTTAAAGTATTCACCGATTGGGCCAATCACGAAGAGGGTCGCGTGGCTGCTTTACGTGTGCCGGGCGGAGCGGTGCTGTCGCGCAAACAAATTGATGATTTAGGCGTTTATTGTGCCAAATACGGAGCTAAAGGTTTAGCTTGGCTGAAAGTGGAAGACATCAGTAAAGGCCGTGAAGGTGTTAATTCGCCCATTGCTAAATTCCTTGACGATGCCGCCTTGCAGGCTGTATTGAACCAAACTGGCGCGCAAACCGGCGATATCGTGTTGTTTGGCGCAGGGTTGTATAAAACCGTGTGCGATTTTATGGGCGCATTGCGCTTGAAAGTCGCCAAAGACTTGAACTTAGTGGCCGATGCATGGGCGCCGATGTGGGTCACCGATTTCCCGATGTTTGAATGGGACGAAGAGGCGCAGCGCTATGCCGCCTTGCATCACCCGTTCACCGCGCCGAAGGTTGATGAGGTTGATGATTTATTAGCTAATGCTAAGACCGCGGTTAGCCGTGGTTACGACATGGTCTTAAACGGCAACGAAATTGGTGGTGGCTCGGTGCGTATTCACCGCAGCACGATGCAAAGTACGGTGTTCGATCTGCTCGGTATTTCCAAAGATGAAGCACAGGCCAAATTCGGATTTTTGCTGGAAGCCTTGCAATACGGCGCGCCACCGCATGGCGGCATCGCCTTCGGTATAGATCGCATTGCGGCTTTGATGGCGGGTACCGAATCGATTCGTGATGTGATTGCGTTCCCGAAAACCGCCTCCGCGCAATGTTTGCTGACCAGTGCGCCATCGGCGATTCCGGATGTGCAGTTAGCCGAATTGCACGTGAAAGTGCGCGAGCCTAAATAAGCCACCATGAAAGCCCGCGTGTTGTTGGTGCATGGATTATGGATGCGTGCACCAGCATTATTGTTTTGGAAGCGACAACTCACTAAGGCGGGCTATGAGGCGGAATTTTTTTCCTATCCTTCGCTTTTTCAATCGCCAGAAACAGCCATGCAACGTTTACGCGATATGGCTTTAGCACAACCTAATACGCATCTTTTAGCACATAGTTTGGGCGGCCTGTTGACGGTCAAAGCGTTGGCCAATACACCTGAATTTAAAGGTAAAATTATTTGTGTGGGCACGCCTCTGCGTGGCAGTGAGGTGGCTAGGCAGATGGCGATTAAGCATGTTGGCAAACTTGCTGGCCTAAGTTTGCCATTGCTCTGTCATGGAATCATTCAAATACCTAAGGGATTGCAGGTGTCAGTCATTGCGGGCATTGAACCACATGGTTTGGGACGTCTGATGCATCGTTTTACTGAACCCAACGATGGCACGGTTGGTTTAAGTGAAACACAATTGCCAGGCCTTGCTCAGCATGTTCAAGTGAAAGTCAGCCATAGCGGGCAGCTATTTTCGCGGGAAGTGGCTGGAAAAATTCTGCTGATGCTTGAGCAGGACGTTTGATCAGAACCCACTTTTTTAGTCTTGTTT
>JAGNUI010000005.1:0-6809 GCA_017987065.1 Arenimonas sp. | reverse complement strand
CCTTGCTCAGCATGTTCAAGTGAAAGTCAGCCATAGCGGGCAGCTATTTTCGCGGGAAGTGGCTGGAAAAATTCTGCTGATGCTTGAGCAGGACGTTTGATCAGAACCCACTTTTTTAGTCTTGTTTCTATACAATTTCAATGATCGAAGGTGGCCCTTGGGAATTCTAAAAGTGCTTGAGATGTGCTCAATTTGACCTGAAATGTGAAGTAAGATATTATTTCTTATTTCCTACCATTAGGAGGGCGTCATGACTCAAGTAAAACTTCGAGAAAAAGGTCAAGTCACTATTCCGGCTGAATTATTGCAGGAGTGGCGCAAGAAGAATCACGTGGCTATCAATGATGCAATCGATGTAACGCTAGTTAATGGCGTGTTGATGCTAATCCCCCAAAAGCGTCATGCGGCAAAGCGCGACATCATGTCTTACGCGGGTATCGGAAAAGGCCTATGGGGCGATACGCCCAGAGCCATTGATGCAAGCATAGACGAAGTACGCGAATTATGGACAAGATAAATGCTGTGCTAGCTCGTCTGCATGGGCAGCGAGTCTATATAGATACCAATATATTCATTTATTTCCTAGAACGCCATGAGCACTATTTCGATGCCGTTGTGCCGTTCTTCCAACTATTCAATGCAGGGCTGTCGCTGGCCTACACAGGTGATGCGGTTGTGGCTGAAATAATGTATAAGCCCTATCAATCAGGCGATATGGAGCGCGTCAATGAATTCAAAGCATTTTTCAGCAACGATGAATTTATCACCGTACTTCCGCACACTACCAAAGCATTTGAAATGGCCGCTGAATTATCGCCAAAGCGCGGCATGAAACTTATCGATGCACTACACTACGCCACGGCATCGCTGGCTGGATGTACGTTCATTTTGACCAATGATGTCGGCTTTTCATCAAGCAGGCAGATTGAAGTGCTTCAATTGCAAAGCTTGGTTACATAGCATTTTTAGGCAAATTCAGATGTAAGCCAAAATTTCCATAAAAGCCTATAATTAGCACTTAAAATATTGTCCGAGAGTTGTTTTATGGGTCGTTTAATGAAGATTGCTGGACGCAAAGGCGCGCAAGACGCCAAACGCGGTCAGTTTTTTACCAAATTAGTTCGTGAAATCAATGTCGCCGCTCGCCAAGGCGGCTCCGATCCAAAAGCCAATCCACGCTTGCGCTTAGCGGTTGATAAAGCCTTAGCAGCCAATATGGCCAAGGATGCGATAGAACGCGCTATCAAAAAAGCCTCGGGCGAGCTTGAAGGCGTCAATTACGAAGAACTTCGCTATGAAGGCTACGCGCCGGGTGGTATTGCGGTGATTGTCGATTGCTTAACTGAAAACAAAGTGCGCACCGTCGGCGAAGTACGGCATGCTTTTAGTAAACATGGCGGCAACTTAGGCACCGATGGCTCGGTTGCGTTTATGTTCAAAAAATGTGGCGTGATCAGTTTTCCAGAAGGCTCTAATGAAGACGCCATTACTGAAGCGGCTATTGATGCCGGTGCTGATGATGTGGTGGTCTATCCGGAGGATGGCGCGATTGATGTCATTACCTCGGTAGAACAGTTTGAACAGGTTAAGATCGCCATGCAGAAAGCCGGTCTACAGCCTGAAGAATCTGAAGTAACGATGCGTGCCGAAAACGATGTCAAAATCAGTGGTGAAACCGCCGAGCAGGTTATCAAGCTGCTTGAAATGTTAGAAGATCTTGATGATGTGCAAACCGTGTATTCCAATGCAGAACTTGAACAATAAGTGATTACTCGGATTCTCGGTATTGACCCTGGCTCGCAGCGAACGGGTGTCGGTGTGATTGATGTCGATAAAACCGGCAAAGTGAGTCATGTGCATCATCAAGCCATTAATTTATTGGTCGCTGATAATTTTCCATCGCGCTTAAAAGTGTTGCTTGATGAGTTGGAAATTATTATCTTGAAATACCAACCGCAAGAAGTGGCTATTGAAAAAGTATTCATGGCGCGTAATCCTGATTCCGCTTTAAAACTTGGCCAAGCGCGTGGGGCGGCAATGTGTGCCGCGGTATTAAAAGATTTGACCATTCACGAGTATGCCGCCAAAGAAATCAAATTGGCGGTGGTTGGCAAAGGTAGCGCTGATAAAGTTCAAGTGCAACACATGATGGGTATCTTGCTGAACATCTCAGGCAAGATTCAAGCCGATGCGGCCGATGCTCTGGCGGTTGCTATCACGCACGCCCATGTGCGCGCCACCGCGCAGCGTATTGGTATTTCAGCACAACAAGTTTGGAGTCGTAAATGATTGGTCGCTTACGTGGCATGTTGGTGAGTAAACAAGCACCGTGGATCATGATTGAGGTTGGCGGTGTTGGCTATGAATTGGAAGTGCCAATGTCTACTTATTATGATTTGCCCGCGCAGGGCGATGAACTCACTTTATTTACCCATTATGCGGTGCGTGAAGATGCGGTAGCTTTGTATGGTTTCTTCACCGAAGCCGAACGGCGCTTATTTCGTGACGTGCAAAAAGTGAGTGGTATTGGCGCCAAAATTGCATTGGCTGTTTTATCCGGCTCTAGCGTCAATGAATTTGCACGCATGTTGCAAGCTGGCGACATTACCGCACTGACTAAAATTCCCGGCATTGGCAAGAAAACCGCAGAGCGCATGTTGGTTGAATTGCGTGAACGAAGCGCGACCATGATCAGCCCCAGTTTGGGTGTGGCCATTGGCGCGCCACGTGATGCACTTAGCGAAGCCTCCATTGCATTACAACAATTAGGTTATAAGCCATTAGAAATATCACGCATGTTGAAAGAGGCACAAAGCACCGACAGTGCTGAGGACATCATTCGGCATGCATTAAAATCAGCACTCAGAGGTTAAGTATGTCTGCTCATAAACAGCCCGCTTCAAAAGCGTCCAAAAATGCCTTAATGTTTGGCGCCATTGGCGTAGTGTTCGGCGACATCGGTACCAGCCCGCTGTACACCTTGAAAGAAGCCTTCGGCGAACATTATGGCTTAGCTGCTAATCAGGCCAATATCCTGGGCATACTTTCATTGGTATTCTGGGCGATGATTCTGGTCGTCACCATCAAATATGTGATGGTCATCACGCGTGCCGATAACCGAGGTGAAGGCGGTATTTTATCGTTGATGACAGTGGTACATCGCGCCATTCCGATTGCTTCACCTTTAACCTACAGTATTGGCATTCTTGGTATTCTTGGTACCGCATTCTTCTTTGGTGATGCGGTGATTACCCCTGCTATGTCTGTGCTGGCGGCTGTGGAGGGTATTGAGTTACTAGCTCCACAGCTACATGCATTTATTATTCCGTTGGTCTTGGTGGTTTTGGTAGCGCTGTTTTCATTCCAGCGTTTTGGCACGGATAAGGTTGGTAAAGTATTCGGGCCAATCACTACTGTCTGGTTTTTCTGCATAGCCACTCTTGGGCTGTTGCAGATTATCGAAAACCCCATTGTTCTGCAGGCACTTAACCCGTGGCATGGGTTTAACTTTTTCATCATCAATGGCAAGGCGGCATGGCTGGTGCTTGGCGCAGTGGTCCTGTGCGTCACTGGCGGCGAAGCGCTGTATGCCGACATGGGCCATTTCGGGCGTATGCCAATCCGTAATGCCTGGATGTTTATTGTACTGCCGGCATTGGTGCTAAATTATTTCGGTCAGGGCGCGCTAGTGCTTGCCGATCCGAGTGCTGTTAATAATCCATTCTATAACTTGGTGCCGCAAGCGCTACTGATTCCAATGATTGTGCTAGCAACCTTTGCCACCGTCATCGCCTCGCAAGCGGTAATCTCCGGTGCCTTTTCGCTGACCCGCGAAGCGGTGCAATTGGGCTACCTGCCGCGCATGAAAATTGTGCATACTTCGGCGCACACGATTGGCCAAATTTATGTGCCCTGGGTTAATAATATTCTGTTTATAACTGTCATCGGTTTAGTGCTTGGCTTTCAGAACTCCTCGGCCATGGCTGCTGCCTATGGCGTATCGGTGACTGGTAGTATGTTGATTGATACTATTTTAGTGATTGTCCTAGCTAGCCAAGGCTGGCGCGTGAAACCAATCATTATTTGGGTAGTGGGTGTTACTTACTTAATCATCGATATCGCATTTTTCTCGGCTAATGCCATCAAATTCCTGCACGGTGCCTGGGTGCCCGTTTTATTGGGTATCATCGTTTTCACTATCATGCGCACCTGGCGGCACGGCCGAGATTTAGTGCGTGAACAAGTTAATCGTGGCAGTTTGCGTATTGAGCATTTCATCAAGAGTATTTTGGTTGATCCGCCCATTCGTGTGCAAGGTACGGCCATTTTCATGACGCCGTCCAACGATTTTTTACCGCCATCCATGCTGCATAATTTAAAACACAATAAAGTGCTGCATCAGCAAAATATCCTGTTATGTATTGAAACGTCCAACATTCCGCGTGCTGATGTTGATGAGCGCTATTCGTATACCGATTTAACTTCCGGATTTAGTCGTTTAACCTTGCGTTTTGGTTATATGGAAGACCCCGATGTGCCAAAAGCCTTGAAGCAATGGAATATTACAGGCCTGCATTTTGATCCAATGGACACCACCTATTTCGCTAGCCGTGAAACCTTGAGCGCTAGTGCCGATAAGGGCATGGTGCTGTGGCGCGATAAGTTATTCTTGCTGATGTCGCGCAATGCCACGCCGGCCACCGAATTTTTCAGTATTCCAGGCGAACGCTTGGTAGAACTGGGTACGAAAGTGGTAATTTAGTCGTTATAGTATTTTCTGCCAAAGGTTGGGTTGTTTAAATGGATGAATCGCGGGTAATCAGTGGTAGTGCCAATCGAGAAGATGAGCTGATTGAAGCCACCATTCGCCCCAAAAAGCTCGATGAGTATTTGGGCCAAGTCGCTGTCCGTGAGCAAATGAAAATTTATATTGAGGCGGCACGGCAACGTGGTGAGGCCTTGGATCATGTGTTGATTTTCGGGCCGCCGGGTTTAGGCAAAACCACGCTCTCACATGTGATTGCCAATGAAATGGGTGTTAGTGTTCGGCAAACATCCGGGCCAGTGATTGAACGTGCCGGCGATTTAGCGGCAATCCTCACCAATCTGCAACCGCATGATGTGTTGTTTATCGATGAAATACATCGCTTATCGCCGGTTATTGAAGAAGTGCTGTATCCGGCTATGGAAGATTTCCAAATCGATATTATGATTGGCGAAGGGCCAGCGGCACGTTCTATTAAGTTGGATTTGCCACCATTTACCTTGATTGGTGCCACCACGCGTGCCGGTTTGCTAACCGGTCCATTGCGCGATCGTTTTGGTATTGTGCAACGGTTGGAGTTCTATTCCGTTGAGGAGCTGAGCACCATTGTTCGCCGCTCAGCGAAAATTTTAGGTATTAATTGTGATGCCGATGGCGCGCAGGAAATTGCTTGCCGTTCGCGCGGCACGCCGCGGATTGCTAATCGATTGCTCAGGCGTGTACGTGATTATGCGCAAGTTAAGGGCAATGGCGTAATTAACGCCGAGATGGCCAATTCGGCAATGCTGATGCTTAAAGTAGACCCGGTAGGCTTTGATGATTCTGACCGACGCTTACTGAAAATTATTATTGAAAATTTTGATGGCGGCCCCGTGGGTGTTGAGTCCTTGGCTGCAGCACTCAGTGAAGAGCGTGATACTTTAGAAGACGTGGTGGAGCCGTTCTTAATTCAACAGGGATACATCATGCGCACGGCTCGCGGTCGTCTGGCTACGGCCAAAGCGTATCGGCATTTCGGCTTAAGCATGCCTAATGGAAAAAACGATAAGGATGTAATTGAATGAGCGCCTATGAATGGCCGGTAAGAGTTTATTGGGAAGATACCGATGCCGGCGGCGTGGTTTATCATGCGCGCTATTTGCACTTTTTGGAACGTGCGCGCACCGAGTGGCTGCGCAGTTGCGATTACGAGCAGGGCCATTTAAGTGACAGTATCGATATGGTTTTTGCTGTACGAAATATGAATATTAATTTTCTTAAACCGGCTAAATTAGATGATTTGTTGGTTGTTCGCATTACACTTTCTGAATGTCGGCGTGCAAGCTTTGTTGCCCAACATGAAATATGGCGAGATCAGCAATTATTGCTTACCGGTAGTGCGCAAATTGCTTGTTTAAGTGCCAGTGCCTTCAAGCCCAAAGCCATACCAGAACCGTTATTACACATTATTAAAGCTGGAGTGAGTGCATGATTTTAATGCTGCAAGAATTAACAACCGTGGCTGCCACTGTGGCGCCTGCAGAGCCGGCCAGTTTAAATTATATTCAATTAGTCCTACATGCCAGCTTGCCAGTGCAAGTGGTGATGATTTTATTAATTGCCGCCTCGGTGCTGAGCTGGTTCATTATTTTTAGTAAATCTAAAGTGTTTAGTGTTGCCACCAATGAAGCCAATCGTTTCGAAAATCGTTTTTGGTCTGGCACCGATCTCAATCAGTTATATCGTGAAGCAACCGATCAATCTCATGAGGTCTCGGGTTTGGAAGCCATTTTTGAAGCAGGCTATCGCGAGTTTTTACGTTTACGATTGCAGCAAGCCGCAGTTGATGCCCGTACGCAGGTTGAGGGCGCACAACGCGCCATGCGTGCCACACTTGCCCGTGAAGTGGATAGCTTAGAACACAATCTTGAAATGCTTGCCAATGTTGGTTCAACCGCGCCTTATGTTGGATTAGTTGGCACGGTGTTTGGCATTATGGTGTCTTTCCATGGCTTGGCTAATAATAAACAAGCCACCATTGCCTCAGTGGCCCCAGGTATTTCTG
>JAGNUI010000059.1 GCA_017987065.1 Arenimonas sp. | reverse complement strand
CGAGCTTAGTGAAAACCTTGGAAGAATATGGCATTGGTCGCCCATCAACCTATTCCAGTATTATCCAAACACTCATTTACAAAGCATACGCGCTGCTGGAAAGCCGAGCCTTCAAACCAACGGATGTGGGTCGCTTAATTACAAAATTTTTAACCGCGCATTTCGAACATTATGTCGATTACGACTTCACTGCCAAACTTGAAGACGAACTCGATTCGGTCTCTCGTGGTGAAGAGCCGTGGACGGTGTTGATGGAGAAATTCTGGAAAGAATTTAAAGCCACACTTGACGAAAAAACCGATGAAGTGAATCGTTCAGAAGGCACTGGTCAGCGCGATTTAGGCATTGATCCGGTCAGCGGAAAGCCGGTTTCAGTGCGTATGGGCAAGTATGGCTCATTTGCACAAATTGGCAGTAAAGATGATGAAGACAAACCAAAATTTGCCTCACTGCGCCCGGAACAAAGTATTTTCAGCATTCAATTGCCGGAAACGCTGAAGTTGTTCGAGTTGCCAAAAGTGTTGGGCGATTTTGAAGACAAACCCTTGAGCGTTGCCATAGGCCAATTCGGCCCTTATGTGAAACATGGCGATACCTTCGCCTCAATTCCGAAAGAAATTGATCCTTATGAAATTGAATTAGCCAAAGCAATTGAGCTGGTTCTTGGCCGTCGCGAGTATTTAGCAAACCGTTTCATCAAAACCTTTGAAGGCACTGACATTCAAGTGCTCAATGGCCGCTTCGGCGCCTACATCACCGATGGCGCGTTTAACGGCAAGATTCCGAAAGATCGCGACCCAGCCTCGTTAACGCAGGAAGAATGTGAAGCACTTTTAGCGGTTGGCAAACCGGTACGTAAATTTGGTCGCGCCAAGAAAGCGGTTAAGAAAGCTACCGTGAAGAAAGCCCCTGCGGTGAAAAAGGCAGTAGCTAAAAAAGCACCTGCGAAAAAAGCTGCTAAGAAAGCGACTAAGAAAAAGGCCACTAAAAAGGCCGTGAAAAAAGCGGTTAAGAAAACTGCAGTGAAATCTACCAGCAAGTAACTTAAAATTAGGGACGGAGGTACCTCCGTCCCCGAAATTTTCACTCCTTAAAGATTTGAATTAGCCGGAACCGGCGTGCATTCAAGCGCAATGCCAAAGAAATCAACCGTGGCCTTGCCTTGGTGTTCCCAATACTCAATACCCTTACGGCCGTATTTAGCGCCACTGGCGGCCAGCTGCGGAAAAATGATGGCTTGGTCATTGCCTAGCGTAATAATCGCTGGTTTGTCGTCCAGCTCGTTGTAATAGGCCATGGTAAACGGCTTGCTGTTGTCGTTGCATTTGAATTCCACAGCGGTGGCCGCCATCGCGCCCGGGCTATTGATCTGCAACTCGGCAATGCGCGTGCGATAGGATTCTTCGACACAAAGCTTTTTGTCGTCGGCCTTCCAGCATTCATCGCGGCCTTTTACCCAGCCGCGTTGCGTAGCGGCCAAATCTTTGGAAGCGCCGGGCTTAGCCAATTCAGCGGCGTAAAGCTCGGCTAGCCGATTATCGAGTGCGGCCAATCCATAATCGGTGCACACCAGCGTTTCGGCCTCGTGCTCCGTTTTGGCGCAATCGAAAGATGGCTTGACCGGCTCAGCGGGCGGTGGCACTGCAGCTGGTGCAATCATTGCAATATTGGCGGAGTTATCTTGCGAAGATAACTCAGGCGAGGGCTGCTTGCATGCCGGCAGCACAATCGCAACGGCTAATACTGAAAATGCTTGAAGTATAGTTTTCATGATTAAAATGCCACCTGTTTATTTGCAGACTCGCTTATTCAACCGTCACCGATTTTGCTAGGTTACGCGGTTTATCAACATCCGTACCACGCGCTAAGGCTGTGTGATACGCCAGCATTTGCACTGGAATCGAGTGCACCACAGGGCTTAAAATGCCCACATGGCGTGGCGTGCGAATCACATGCACACCTTCTGATTCACTGAAATGGCTGTCGGCATCAGCGAACACAAACATCTCGCCGCCGCGTGCGCGCACTTCTTGAATGTTCGATTTAACTTTCTCTAACAAGGCATCATTCGGGGCAATCACCACCACCGGCATGTCTTCATCCACCAAGGCCAGCGGCCCGTGTTTAAGCTCACCGGCCGGATAGGCTTCGGCATGGATGTAGGATATTTCCTTGAGCTTGAGCGCGCCTTCTAAGGCTATTGGGTAGTGCAGACCACGACCTAAAAATAAGGCGTGATGCTTAGGCGAAAACTTTTCTGCCCATAGTTTTACTTGCGGTTCTAAATTCAAGGCGTGCTGGACACTGCCTGGCAAATGCCGTAATTCTTCCATTAATTGTTGTTCGCTAGCGGCATCAAGGCGATTATTTAATTTAGCTAAAGTGCCCACTAAGGCAAACAATGCAATCAATTGAGTGGTGAATGCTTTGGTGGATGCCACACCAATCTCAGCACCGGCGCGGGTGTAAAACACCATAGCGCTGGCACGTGGAATGGCACTTTCCTGCACATTACAAATTGATAAAGTTTTTGGCTGACCTAAACTTTTTGCATATTTCAAGGCTTCCATGGTGTCTAAGGTTTCGCCCGATTGCGAAATGGTGACAATCAGTTGCTTAGGATTTGCCACCGCCGCACGATATCGGTATTCACTGGCCACCTCCACACTGCAAGGAATATTTGCCAGCGCTTCCATCCAATAACGCGCCGTGAGTGCTGCGTAATAACTGGTGCCGCAAGCTAGAATTTGCACGGAAGTTACATCGCGCAATAATTCTGCAGCTTTTTCACCAAATAGCTCTGGCGAAAAACCTTCGGCCAAAATTGGCTCAATGGTATCTGCTATGGCACGCGGTTGCTCGTGAATTTCTTTCTGCATGAAATGGCTGTAAGGACCGAGCTCCATTGAAGCCAAAGACACTTCCGATAAATGCACGGTGCGTTCAATACGATTACCGTCAGTGTCGAAAATACTGACGCCATCCAAGCGCACTTCAACCACGTCGCCTTCTTCTAGAAAAATAATATTACGCGTTGCTGAAATAACCGCAGACGCATCAGAGGCAATAAAGTTTTCGCCTTCGCCCAAACCCACTAATAAAGGGCAACCCATACGAGCAGCAATTAATCGTTGCGGATCATACTTGCTGATGACGGCAATCGCATAAGCACCTTGCAGTTCTTTGACCGCACATTGCGTGGCTTGCAGTAAATCATTTTCAATTTTTAAGAAATGATGAATTAAATGCCCAATCACTTCTGTATCGGTTTGCGATTCAAATTCATAACCTTTGCTACGCAAGAGCTCGCGCAGTTGTTCATGATTTTCAATAATGCCGTTATGCACCAGGGCTAGCTCGCCTGAGCTGATATGCGGATGCGCATTGCTTTCAGTAACGCCGCCATGCGTGGCCCAACGTGTGTGGCCTATGCCAACCAAGCCGTGCAAATTTTCTTCCAGTGCTGCAGTTTCCATTTCCACCACTCGGCCGGTGCGGCGCACACGGCGAATTTCGTCCGATAACACTGCAACACCGGCGGAATCATAGCCACGATATTCCAGGCGCTTTAAGCCGTCGACCAAAAAAGGCACCACATCACGATTTGCTACAGCACCAACAATTCCACACATAGATATTCCTTAATTCAACTTGGTTTTCAACTTATTTTTTTGTCGGGCGTTGCCAATTACTTAAACTTATTTGTTTAGTACGGGAAACCGTCAAGGTGTTTTCCGGTGCATTTTTAGTAATCACCGAACCGGCACCAATGGTGGCGTTTTCGCCAATCTTTACAGGCGCAACCAAGGAAGAGTTCGAGCCGATAAACGCGCCATCTGCAATTTCGGTCAGTGATTTATTCACGCCATCGTAGTTGCAAGTGATGGTGCCAGCGCCAATATTTACTTTTGAACCAACAACCGCATCGCCCAAATAGGTTAAATGGTTAGCTTTCGAGCCTTTACCGAGTTTAGTTTTTTTGGTTTCCACAAAATTACCAACGTGTACGCCTTCCCCTAATTCGGTACCAGGACGCAAACGTGCAAATGGGCCAAGTGTGCAATTAATATCTGCTACCACGTCTTCAAAATCGCAATGTGCTTTCACCACCGTGCCAGCACCAAGCGTTACATTTTTTAATTTGCAAAATGGACCAATGCTAACGCCATCACCCAACACCACCTTTCCTTCTAAAACAACATTGACATCAATTTCGACATCCATACCGACCGTTACTTCACCGCGCACATCCAATCGAGCCGGGTCGGCTAAGCGCACACCTTGCAACATCAAGGCTTGCGCTTGTCGTAATTGAAAGCGCCGTTCAAGCGTTGCTAGTTGCACAGGATCATTAGCGCCATCGGCCTCGCCCTTAACTAAACATGCTGAAATCTTGGCAGGCCTATTATCTTGTGCAGCCATGGCGAAAATATCGGTTAAATAATATTCACCTTGCGCATTGTTATTGCCTAATTTCGACAGCCATATTTTTAATTGCTTGGCATTGGCGGTGATAACCCCCGTATTGATTTGCTTTACCGCTTTCTGCGATTCATCAGCGTCTTTTTGCTCAACAATGGCTTGCACAAAACCCTGTGCATCTGAAATTACCCGGCCATAACCTGTAGGATTATGCATGGTCTCCACTAAAACGGCGGTACCGCCTTCGGCTTGTGTCAGTAAACTTTGCAAGGTATTTTGAGTTATTAAAGGCACATCGGCATACAGCACCAAAACATGAGCATCATCGGGTACTTTTGGCATGGCTTGTTGCACAGCATGGCCGGTGCCCAATTGTTGTGCCTGCTCTGCCCAATGCAAATCCTGTTGAGCAGAAAATTCAGCGCGCACTACAGCGCCAGCATGTCCGTAAACAACGTGGATGCCATCGGCATTGAGACTCCTTGCAGAATCAATAACATGCGCCAACATTGATTTTCCAGCAATACGTTGCAATACTTTAGGCCGCGAAGACTGCATCCGCTTGCCTTCACCCGCAGCTAAAATAATGACATGTAATTGCTGTAGCATAAATTCTCCAAGAAGGCTCCATTATGCCTTAGCGCTGACTTTTTGAATACCTGAAATTTTCCAATAAAAAACCGGCAAAAGCCGGTTTTAAATTTAGTGTTTCATGTTTTTTCTTAAGCGTTCAAGTGCTTGCAGTTGCGCTAATGCCTCAACCAACTTTGTTTGCGCCTCGGAAATTTCCAGCATTTCAGTCGGATTCTGTTTGGCTAAAATCTTTTCAGCTTCTTGTTTGGCGTGCTGCGCTTTAGCTTCATCTAAATCACCGGCACGAACGACGGTATCTGCCAAAACAGACACTAGCTGTGGCTGAACTTCCAAAATACCACCGGACACATAGAATTCAACAGGCTCACCATTGCTTTGCGTAATTCGAATAAAGCCAGGCTTGATACGGGTAATTAAAGGCGCATGCTTTGGTGCAATACCAAGCTCACCCATTTCACCAGTTACCACGACCATTTTCACCGAGCCACTGAAAATATCTTGCTCGGCACTGACGATATCGCAACGGATTGTAGATGTCATAAATTTTCTTCCACATTCATTAAATC
Organism: Arenimonas sp.; assembly: GCA_017987065.1. Taxonomy (GTDB): domain Bacteria; phylum Pseudomonadota; class Gammaproteobacteria; order Xanthomonadales; family Xanthomonadaceae; genus Arenimonas. The sequence continues at coordinate 2,372 of JAGNUI010000059.1, read as the reverse complement.
AGGGCGGGTCAAGACCCACCCAGCATCAGGCTTTTTCGGCAAATTTCTTAGCTTTTTCAATCGCTTCATCAATTCCGCCAACCATATAAAACGCTTGTTCAGGCAAATGATCGCATTCGCCATCACAAATCATTTTGAAGCCACGAATGGTTTCTTTCAAAGTAACGTACTTACCTGGTGAACCGGTGAAGACTTCAGCAACATGGAATGGCTGCGAGAAGAAACGCTCAATTTTACGAGCGCGGGAAACGGCTTGTTTATCTTCTTCTGACAATTCATCCATACCCAAAATAGCGATGATGTCTTTTAATTCTTTGTATTTCTGCAACGTGGACTGCACACGACGAGCGGTATCGTAATGCTCATTACCAATCACGTTTGGATCTAACTGACGTGACGTTGAATCGAGTGGATCCACAGCCGGGTAAATACCCAAAGAAGCAATGTTACGCGACAACACCACAGTGGCATCTAAGTGCGCAAAGGTGGTTGCAGGCGATGGATCGGTAATATCATCGGCTGGCACATAAACGGCTTGGATTGAGGTAATCGAACCGGTTTTAGTTGATGTGATGCGCTCTTGCAAAACACCCATTTCTTCCGCCAATGTTGGCTGATAACCCACGGCTGAAGGCATACGGCCTAGCAATGCAGATACTTCGGTACCGGCCAAGGTATAACGGTAAATATTATCAACAAAGAACAAGATATCGCGACCTTTGCCGGTTGCTGGATCGATGTCATCGCGGAAATACTCGGCCATGGTTAAGCCTGTTAAGGCAACGCGCAAACGGTTACCTGGCGGCTCATTCATTTGGCCATACACCATGGCGACTTTATCCAACACGTTTGAGTCTTTCATTTCGTGATAGAAATCGTTGCCTTCACGGGTACGCTCGCCTACGCCAGCAAAAACCGACAGACCTTCGTGCGCTTTGGCGATGTTGTTAATCAGCTCCATCATGTTGACAGTTTTACCAACACCGGCACCACCGAATAAACCAACCTTGCCGCCTTTTGCAAACGGACACATTAAGTCAATCACTTTAATACCGGTTTCCAACAATTCGTTGGTTGAAGATTGCTCATCATAGGCTGGTGCTGCACGGTGAATTTCCCAGTGCGAAGTTGCTACAACCGGGCCGGCTTCGTCAATGGGGCTACCAAGCACGTCCATAATGCGACCAAGCGTTCCTGGACCAACTGGCACAGAAATGCCTCGACCCGTATTTTTAGCCGTCAAGTTGCGCTTCAAGCCGTCGGTTGAACCTAATGCGATACAACGCACAATGCCATCACCCAATTGCTGCTGCACTTCAAGGGTGATTTCGGTATTGTCCACTTTCAATGCGTCGTACACTTTTGGCACTTCATTTCGGTTGAACTCAACGTCAACCACCGCGCCGATAATTTGTACAATTTTGCCCTGGCTCATGCGTGTATCCTCAAAAAGTCAATTCTATCAATCGTTAATAAATGCGCTAGGCGCCTTAAACAGCAGCAGCACCGCCAACAATCTCAGAAATTTCCTGAGTAATTGCTGCTTGGCGCGCTTTGTTGTAAATCAGTTGTAATGTTTCAATCAGTTTGCTGGCATTGTCAGAAGCTGATTTCATTGCGACCATCCTAGCCGCGTGTTCAGATGCTAAATTTTCTAAAGCTGCTTGATACACCAACGATTCAATGTAGCGTGTAATGACATGATCAAGAACGCTACGAGCGTCAGGCTCATACAGATAATCCCAACTATGCTTGCCTTCTAAACTATCACTAGCAGGCAAAGGCAACAGTTGATCAATGGCCGGAGTTTGTACCATAGTGTTGATGAAATCGTTATAACAAAGATACGCACGCTGTGTTTCACCAGTGCTGTAACTGTCTAACATGACCTTAATCACACCCACCAAATCTTCTAACTTAGGCTTATCACCCAAGTGCGTTACATAGCCAGTTACGTTGACTTTAAGTCGGCGAAAGAATGTAGCGGCTTTCATGCCTACACAAACCACACTAATCTCAGCACCCTTAGCTTGCCATGTGCGCATGTCAGCAAGAATCTTACGGAATAGTTGGCTATTAAGGCCACCGCACAGACCGCGATCTGATGAAATAATGACATAACTCACACGAGTAATGTCTTTGTATTCAACCATGAACGGATGCACGTAGTCGGTATTGGCGATAGCAATATTACCTACAATCTGGCGCATCATACGGGCATACGGACGCGAAGCTTTCATGCGCTCTTGTGCCTTACGAATTTTTGCGACCGAAACCATTTCAAGAGCGCGAGTCACCTTTCGGGTGTTCTGCACACTTTTGATTTTGGTTTTGATTTCACGTCCGCCTGCCATAATTTATCTCTTTATTGG
>JAGNUI010000058.1 GCA_017987065.1 Arenimonas sp. | reverse complement strand
GCCGGTTGATGGGTGCGATGATCAACCGGCATCCGCACCACGACATAATCGTCACCAAGTTCAATACATTCAATACCCAGATGCTCGATGAGAGTCGATTTACTCCAGGCATTAATTTGCTCAAGTGACAGTTGTTTTAATTTCATTACTAGCTCCGTTTAAATTTTATTTTGTTGTTGTAAAAGAAATGCTTGAACTTGCGTATAACTGCCTTTGAAGATGACACGATCGTCTTTTCTGCCGAGCTGATATTGATACATCGGATCGTAATAATCTTTCAGCAGCGTAGTAATCCAAGCGATGTGCGCTTCAGGCCGATCAAGGGTATGTTCGGCTATGGCGAACTGCATTTGAACTTGCAATTGTTGATAGCGCCAACCACCTAAACGTCGTTTCAAATTAGCTAATGAATTTAATAATTCTTCAGCAAATAAATCAAATCCCTGCTGCTGGCCAAAAGTCTGTTGCCATTCGAGCAATTTATGCAAAATATAATTTTGATAGGTATGCTGAACGCGATCTTCTAATGACATTTCAATAACCACCACAGGCGCTTTTTGCATCGCCAGCATGAGCGCTTCCGGCAACATAATTTTACCAATGAGATGACTCTCATCTTCTACAATGATTGAACATCCGGCATTGAAATGCCGTTGCTTAAGCCATGCGATGGCCAAACTGTTTTCAAAATTCACTTGTGTAGGTTGCCCACCCACTCGCTTACCAAACGCACTGCCCCGATGATTCGCTAATTTCTCAAGATCGACCGCTGTGCGAATGTCTTGTAATAATTGCGTTTTGGCAGCACCGGTTTGCCCAGATAAAACAAGCATAGGCGCCGTTACCGTTGCGGCTGTTAAAGCCTCAAGCAAATATTGGCGCATGGCCTTGTAGCCACCCGCAATGCGTGGGTAATCACAACCCGCATCACTCAGCCATTGTTGGCTTATTTGTGAACGCAGTCCGCCACGGAAACAAAATAAAAAACCATCCGGATGGTTCGAAATAAATTCTTTCCAAGCATCAATGCGCCGCTCTTTAACAACGCCACTGACCAACTGATGGCCTAAGGCAATCGCTGCTTTTTGTCCGTGTTGTTTATAACAAGTACCAACCTGAGCGCGTTCATCGTCTAGCATTAATGGTAAATTCACTGCCTGCGGAAAAGATCCGTGTGCAAATTCAATCGGTGCTCGCGCATCAATCAACGGAACATCATTTACGAACAGCCGATGATAATCATCCCAATCCTCACGTGCTGTCATGGCGTCAAACGACCTCAACCCATGCGCCGGAATCATAAGCATGCAGCGAACCGATACAAACGGGTTTAATACCTGCGGCCATTAATATTTTTTCCAATTCTTCGGCACCGTTTTTGCTCACTGCAATCAGCAAGCCACCGCTGGTCTGCGGATCACACAGCACACTGCGCTGCTGTTCACTCAATACACTGGCTTTATGCCCATAACTGTCAAAATTTCGCAGCGTGCCACCCGGTACGCAGCCAAGGGCAATGTAGTCTTTCACCGCATCTAATAACGGTATCGCTGAATAATTTACCATGGCTTTCAAGCCACTGCCTTCGCACATTTCTAGCAAGTGACCTAACAAACCAAAACCGGTCACATCAGTCATCGCACACACCGCATCCAACTCTGCCACTTTGGCTCCAACCGTATTGAGCTGACACATCACATCGCGGGCCAAAAACTCATGCTCGGGCAATAATTTTTGCTGTTTTTGTGCAGTGCTTAATACGCCCACGCCCAACGGTTTGGTTAAATACAACAAGCAACCGGCACGCGCTGTGTTATTTTGCTTTAAGCGTGATTTTGCCACTTGCCCGGTGACTGCCAAACCAAAGATGGGCTCAGGTGAATCAATGCTGTGCCCGCCAGCCAAGGGAATTCCAGCATCCGCGCACGCCTGCCGACCACCATCCACCACGCGCTGCGCCACTTCTGCTGGCAACAATTTCACTGGCCAACCTAAAATAGCCACCGCCAACAGCGGCTTGCCACCCATCGCATAAATATCGCTAATGGCATTGGTGGCGGCAATGCGACCAAAATCGAATGGGTCATCGACAATCGGCATGAAGAAATCAGTGGTGCTGAGAATCACATTGCCATCACCTAAATCATAAGCGGCCGCATCGTCTTTACTGCTATGGCCCACCAATAAGTTCGGGTTGGGTGCGATATTGAGTTGTGATGCCAAGATGGTATCGAGTACTTGCGGTGAAATCTTGCAACCACAACCAGCGCCGTGGCTGTATTGGGTGAGTCGGATTGGTGTGTTTTCCATGCTGATAGGCCTGTAGTTGTCTAACTATAGTAACAGCCATCCCTTGAGATGACTTCTGGCATACGAGCCAGAGTCATTATTAAAGGATAATGTACCGATAATTTGCCAAAGCCTTCAATATGATTAACCTTGCACGATTTCTGGCCGCAATAATGCTTTGCTTTCCTTTGCTTGCCAGCGCCCAAACCTCAGAAGCTTTAACCATTCCGCATATTCCTGGCGCAATGAAAGCTGACGGCAAACTGGATGAAGCTTTTTGGCAACAAGCCGCTGTTACCGAAATTTTGTATGAAACCAACCCTGGCGAAAACCTGCCTGCCTCGGTGCGCACTAAGGTTTATGTGGTTAATTCCGGCTCGAGTTTTCGAGTAGCTTTTGAAGCATTCGATCCTGATCCAAAAAAAATCCTTAACCCATTAAGAGATCGCGATAAAGCCTATGACGATGACACGGTAGGTTTTCAACTCGACACCTTCGACACTCAGCAGCGCGCCCTATGGTTTTACGTCAGCGCACGCGGCGTGCAGATGGATGGCACGTTCGACGAATCAAGGGATGCTGATGATGATTCGTGGGATGCCATTTGGGAATCAGGTGCGCAACTCAACGCACAAGGTTATACCGTTGAATTCGAAATTCCTTATTCCAGTTTGAAATTCAAGCACTCCACTACACCGCAACAATGGAGTATAAAATTTCAGCGCTTTCGTCCACGCGAAAATTCTTTTAAGTATGCTAATGTCAAAAACGACCGCAACAACAACTGTAATTTATGCCAGCAAGGCAAAATTATAGGTTTTGCCAATGTTGATGCTGGCAACAACCTCTTAATTAACCCAACCTTTACATCAAACTATGCGCAAGAACGCTATTCACCCGATCAGCCCTTAAGCAGCGATGGCAGCGTCAATGAATTCGGATTGGATGTTACGTGGTCGCCGAACTCGAACAACACTATCAGCGGCACTTATAACCCCGATTTTTCGCAAATTGAAATTGATGGCGCGCAACTGAATGTTAATACCAACTTTGCTTTGTATTATCCTGAAAAGCGCCCGTTCTTTTTAGACAGTGCCGATTTTTTCAACAGCCCATCACGGCTTGTTTATACCCGCAACATTGCTGACCCTGATTACGGTCTGCGTGCTACCGGTCGAATAGGCGAACAAACTTATGGTTTTTTTGGCGCGCTCGATTCGGAAACTAATATTTTACGGCCAGGACCTTACGAGTCCTACCTTGATACCATCGAAGGCGAATCAACTGATTTAGTCGGGACGTATCGCTACGGTTTTAATGAAACTGCAAATATTGGTACGCTTATCACCAGCCGGTCGGCGGAAAACTACGATAACACCATGGCCAGTATTGATGGCAAATGGCAAAAGGGAGCCAATACCATTATTGCGCAATGGATGACCTCTAGCACCGATGATGCCAAAGGCTATAAGGCAAGCACGTTTACCGGCAATGCTTATTACATTAACTACGATTACAGCGACCGCGAAAAAACCTTTAGGCTCGTTACTAGCTCTCTTGATCCAGGCTTCCGAGCCGATATGGGCTTTATTGGTCAAGTTGATGTTCAAAAATATGTTGTAGGTGGTGCCTACCGTTGGTATCCACTTGAGCATTTTTTCAATGAAATTGAAGTCTACAGCGATTGGGATATGACCCAGCAAATTAGCGTAGAACAGTTGATGGAGCGCGAACTTGAAGCCAGTGTGAACGCCAAAGGTAAAATGCAGAGCTACCTTGAGTTCGGCATTGGGCAACGCGTGGCACATTGGAAAGGCGTGAACTACGATCAAACCTTTTATTCATTTTACGGGGAATTTACGCCTTACCCGAATTGGGAGCTTTCCTTATTTTATCGTGGCGGCGATCAAATCGATTACCGTAACAACGCGCTCGGCACCATTGATAGTTTTCAACCTGGCATTACTGGCATCATCAACAATAACATCAGCTTGTCTTTAAGCTATGTCGATGAATCTTTGAAACGTTTAGGTGGCACGATTTATCATGCACAATTACTCGATACTCGGCTATCTTGGCAATTTAATTTACGGCAGCGCTTGCGGCTTGCGGTGCAATATGGCACCAATGAATTCGAACTGCTATTAAACCCAACGCAAGTTGAGCGTGAGGTTTCAGATATAGGCACGCAATTGGTGTACTCCTATAAAATCAATCCGCGCTCGGTATTTTATGCCGGTTACAGTGATAATTATTTCGGCACCGAAGACATAGATACCTTTCAAACTAACCGCAGTTTATTCCTAAAATTCGGCTACGCGTGGCAACCTTAATTACTGCTTGCTCAGGCGCATAACGCCTTTTTCAGTATTAATCTGAAACTGGCTTAATACATTCATACCCAGTAGATTAACCTCGGTATTGGGATTTGAGGCGACCTCGGCATTATTTATAATGTAAGGGCCAATCCGCAATTCAGGCATTAAGCCGATACACGCCTCCACTACGCCATTTGCTGTATTGAGCTTGGCTGCTCGGCAATCGCGAATACCGCCGGCAAGCGCAATATCACGTTTTAAGGTCGTGATGGATGCGCCAGTATCAATCATGAATTGTAAAGGCGCGCCATTGATAGTGCCGGGTATGTAGTAGTGGCCATCTGCGCTCTGCTGCAGCTCTACAACGCCCTCACTAACTATATTAATGGCTGGCGGTTCAGGCGCTTTATTTTGCTGATCATGCATAAAAACTTGAAATTGTGCAGGCTCAGACCCTGTCGATTGAAAACTCACCACAATCGGAATTTGCTGCGTTAATTCAAAGCGATGATTGAGCTTGCTAATTTGCCCGCCTTGAAAACCGGTCTGCAAATTGCACCATTTTTTACCCATTGAAAACATCAACTCAAAGGCGCTTGGGTCTATGGCTACTATCGTTTTATTTCGGGCACGAACAAAAACAGCGTGTAATGGAATGGCGCTATTGGGCTTGGTAAAATAGACCAACAAATCATGACTGTGTTCATTGCTTAAGGTGATATTCACTTTATTGTTGGGGTTGCCAGTCATCTTCACAAAAGATTTGCTGGTGCCATTCAGTGGCACTTTGGCATCGCATTGCACGTTAGAAGCCTCTATTGCTGGAACAACTTGGCTCATTTCAGAAGGTGCTGCAGCGCTATCTGGCACTGACTTTGGAGTGGTCACGTAGCGATAACCGAAATACACTACGACCAATAAAATCGCAGTGTAAAACCAAGCAATTTTTCTGCGCTGAGGCTCAAAGTTTTGCGGTATAAAACGCGGCTCTAGTTTGGCATAATCAATGATAGTCAATGTACCAAGAACCTGATTAAGTGGGCTACTTGCCGTTATCTCATCAATCAATTGTGTGAATGTTTGAAACAGCTCACTGCCATCTTGGTTAGACAGCCATTGACTGCCATTTAATTCAAATTCTGCGGCAACCGATTTCCCTGCAAGCCAAATCCTACCTGTTTGATGATTAAAATTTAAGATGATGCGTTGCCCATCTGCAAATATAATTTTGCCAACGGATTCTTTAAGCTCTAATTTTATCGGCTTAGAACCTTCAGTTAATAATTCAATAATACGACTTGAAACATCGCTCGGCATTTGATTTAAATTGGTATGATTCATTCAGCACCTGCCATGTCTAGTTTAGCTAAGCTTATGTTTTTCAATTAAATTCCTAACAATTGGAATTTACTGCAAAAACGAGACTCAGTGTCATAACTTAGCGTCAATTAAAGTTACAATGTTTAACACTATATCGTTTCCCGCCCAATCGACCTAAACTTTAATCTTATGACTATTATGAATCTAGTTTCAAAATCATGTTTGCTGTTGTTGCTAACGCTGCCTAGTCATTATGCCTTTGCCTGGGGTGCAACCGGCCATCGAAGCATCGGCTTGATTGCACAGCAGCATATGACGCCCGCTGCGTTAAAACGTGCTGAACAGATATTAGAGGGCCATAACCTCGCTTATGTTTCAACCTGGGCTGATGAGATTCGGTCTGATCCTAAAAAATATGGTGATACGTTCAACTGGCATTTCACCACATGGCAAGATGAGGTAGAGCTACATAATGCCAATCTTGAGAATAAAAGCACTGGTTTTTTGTTAAGTAAAGTGAGCCAGCAAACGGCCGTACTGAAAGATGCTAAATCTACACAAACCGAAAAGGCAATCGCCCTCAGATTTCTAGTGCATCTAATCGGCGATTTACATCAGCCTTTGCATGTGGGTGGCAGTAATGATCAAGGAGGCAATGCCTGCAAAGTTACCTGGCATAACAAAGCGACCAATCTACACACCGTGTGGGATAGTTCCATGCTTGAAGAAACCAAACTAAGCTATACCGAACTGGCTGAGTTTGCTAGCCAAGATCGGACGAAACAACAAGTAGCGCAATGGCAAACAGGCAATATAAACACATGGTCGGCAGAGTCTAAAGCTTTGCGTCGAAAATTGTATCCTGCTGAAGTGCAAGCCCCGCTTTCGCCGGTTACTTTCCTAACCTATTGTCAAAAAGACGCTAGCCCAGATGCGATGCCTAAGCTTGGTTATGAATACAGCTACGTATTCTTACCCCTTGCACAAGAAAGGATATTTCAAGCTGGGGTTCGGCTTGCAAAAATATTGAACGAAAGTTTGTAACTTAAGATTTAGCCATCACTTTTTTAAAGACTGCACTGTGGCTTAAATTGACAAGCCATTGCTGTAAATTTGGGATAGCAAGCGCTTCGAAATAAGCTTGATCGACAGCAGCAAACTGTCTGGCAAAAGGCATCAAAGCATAATCAACTAAGCTTGCCGAGTTACCGCAAAAATAGGGTGTGGCAATTAATAATGAATTCCAGTGCGCCAGAATATCATTGGCTGTTGTTCTAGCTAATTCAACAGCATCAGAAGGATGCTTTTCAGGATACTTATAGCAATCAAGAGCGCGTTTAAATTCACCATCATTTTGTGTAATCAATTGTTCCGTTAGCTCAATTTGAATTACTCCGCTGGGCAGTGCATTTATACCATCCGATTGTAGCAATGCCCAATACATAATCTCTAAGCTTTGCTCCAACACACGCCCATCATTCAAGACCAATACCGGAACCGTGCCTTTTGGAGAATGAAGTAATAATTGCTCAGGCTTATTTTTAAGATCAACCTCAATGCTTTCATAAGCTATGTTAGCCAACGCTAATGCCAAACGCGCACGAATCGCATACGGGCATCTGCGAAAAGTAAAAAGTATGGGGTAGTTTTGAGTCACATTATCGCAAAAATAACTGCGCCAAAATACTCTGACTTTCATCCACAAAGGGGTAACCCAAATCGGCTACAAATTGTTTGAAGGCACTACGCTCAGATTGCGGCACTTGAATACCTACTAGAATACGCCCGTAATCCGCGCCTTGATTGCGGTAATGAAATAAACTGATATTCCAACTGGGATTCATGGCTGTTAAGAACTTCATCAGCGCACCTGGCCGCTCAGGAAATTCGAATCGATACAACAACTCATTTTCAGCTAATGGCGACCTACCTCCCACCAGATGGCGGATATGCTCTTTGGCCATTTCATCGCCGGTGATATCGATTGTGGCGTAGCCATTTCTGGAAAATAATTGTGCAATCTTCGCCGACTCGCCCTTGGTTTTAGTGGCTAAGCCAACAAATATA
>JAGNUI010000198.1 GCA_017987065.1 Arenimonas sp. | reverse complement strand
GATAGCGGTATTGCCTGCAACCCGGGTGTTGCGCTCGCCAAAAAATACGGCTGGCAGGTGTTAATCACCGACCATCATTTACCTGGCGAACAATTACCGCCAGCTGATGTGATAGTAAATCCCAATTTAACTGGCGATGCATTTGCTAGCAAAGCATTGGCCGGTGTTGGTGTGGTGTTTTATTTGCTGTTGGCACTGCGTAAAAGATTGCGTGAACAGAACTTGCCGTATGCGGATGCGGATATTTCTAGCCTGCTTGATTTAGTAGCCATTGGCACCGTTGCCGATATGGTCAAGCTTGATGCCAACAATCGGCGTTTGGTTCGCGCGGGTTTGTCACGAATCAATAGCGGTCGATGCCAACCCGGTGTAAAAGCATTAATCGAAATTAGCGGTTTGCAAATGGGTGAAATCACCGAAACCGATATCGGCTTTCGCTTAGCTCCGAAAATCAATGCCGCCGGGCGTTTGGAAGATATGGCGCTGGGCATTGAATGTCTTTTGGCCAATGATCAACAGGCCGCTACACAAATGGCCATATCGCTTGCCGCAATCAATTCCGAGCGGCAAGAATTGCAACAACTGATGTTGGATGAGGCAGAATTAGCGCTCGAGCAGATTTTGTCGCTAAAACATGAGACGCAGCCATTAGCGTATGTGTTGCATCAAGCGCACTGGCATCCCGGAATTATCGGTTTGTTGGCTTCAAAAGTAAAAGAAAAATGCAATCGCCCTGTTGCGGTCTTTGCGCCAAGCGAGGCGGGCAGTGATGAACTTCGTGGTTCAGCGCGTTCCATTGCTGGCTTTCATATGCGAGATGCGCTGGCTTATATTGATGCGCAAAACCCAGGGCTAATCACGCGTTTTGGTGGCCATGCCATGGCGGCCGGCATGAGTTTGCCGGTTACGCATTTGCAAGATTTTGAATTGGCTTTCCAAAAAGTGGCGAGCTTGTGGCTCACAGTAGAGTCTTTGGATTCCGTTTATTTAACAGACGGGCCTTTACTGAACCATGAATTTAACCGTGCCAATGCTGTGCTGTTAAAACAAGGCGGGCCATGGGGGCAGGGCTTTGCAGAGCCTCTTTTTGATAATGAATTTCATGTGCAATCGTGGCAAGTTTTAAAAGATAAACACCTTAAACTGCAACTCAAGCTTGCATCATGCCCTGATAAGTTGTGTGTTAGCGCTATTTTCTTTAATGCTTGGCAAGGACAGCCGCCAGCAGAGCAAATTCGTGCGGTTTATCATTTGCAAACCAATGATTTTCGTAATAAGCAGGATTTTCAGTGTTTAATTCGCCATATCGAGGCTGTATCAGGTGAAGCTCTGTTAAAATAGTAAGCTGATTATCTTGAGTTTTTTTGATTTTATGGAATTGAATCCTATCCGTTTCCAAATTGCCGATTTGCAAGAGCGCATTGCTTTGCTTCGGGGGTATCTTTGACTTCGATAACAAAGTCGAACGTCTTGAAGAAGTCAATCGTGAACTTGAAAGTTCAGACATTTGGAATGTGCCTGAAAAAGCTTTAGCGCTTGGTAAAGAACGCGCCAGTTTAGAAAAAAATGTTTCGGATATCCGCGATACCTTAAAAGGTCTCGATGAGGCGCTCGAGTATATTGAGCTGGCCGAAATGGAAAACGATGAAGACATGCTGAAATCGGTGACTGCCGATGTGCAACTTATCGCGGCGCGAGTTGATAAGCTCGAGTTTCGCCGGATGTTCTCTGGTGAATTTGATCATGCTAATTGCTTCGTTGATATCCAATCCGGCGCTGGCGGCACCGAAGCGCAAGATTGGGCAGAAATTACCTTGCGGATGTATCTGCGTTTTTGTGAGTCGCGTGGCTGGAATGCTGAACTCATGGAAGCCTCGGCCGGTGATGTGGCGGGCATTAAAAGTGCCACGTTTCGTGTGGAAGGCGAATATGCCTACGGTTGGTTGAAAACTGAAATTGGCGTGCATCGCTTGGTGCGTAAATCACCATTCGATTCGGATAACCGCCGGCACACGTCGTTCTGTTCGGTGTTTGTCAGCCCAGAGGTGGATGACAATATCGAGATCGACATCAATCCCTCCGACTTGCGTACTGACGTGTATCGCGCTCAGGGTGCGGGTGGTCAGCACGTTAATAAAACCGAATCGGCGGTACGCATTACGCATATTCCAACCAACACCGTGGTGGCCTGTCAAAACGGCCGGAGTCAGCATCAGAATCGTGATACAGCCATGAAAATGTTGAAAGCCAAACTCTATGAGCTGGAAGTGTTGAAACGCAATGCCGAAAAAGATGCTTTGGAAGCCACCAAATCTGATATCGGCTGGGGCAGTCAGATTCGCAGCTATGTATTGGATCAAAGCCGCATTAAAGACTTGCGTACTGGCGTGGAACGCACCGATACGCAAAAGGTGCTTGACGGCGATCTTGAAGAGTTTGTTGAGGCCAGTTTAAAAGCAGGCATTGCTGCAGGCGCTGCACGTATTAATTAATTGACTATTTAGAAATGACTATGACCGACGAAAATACAGAATTGCCAATTGACGAAAACCAGCTGATTGCTGAGCGTCGTCATAAA
>JAGNUI010000004.1 GCA_017987065.1 Arenimonas sp. | reverse complement strand
GAGCACAAAACACCGGAATATTTGGCGCTCAATCCCAACGGCGTGGTACCAACCTTGCTGATTGATGGCAAACCGATGTGTGAAGCCGCCGCCATGGTTGTTTTTCTGGCGGATGCCAAACCGGAAGCTGGCTTAATACCTGCATTGAACAGTGCCAAGCGCGGTGAGTTCTATCAATGGATGTTTCATTTAGCTAACACCTTGCAACCACCGTTTCGTTTGTGGTGGTATCCGCAAGAAGCAGCAGGTGAGTCCAATAGCGAAGCCGCAAAAGAGGCCGCACGCGTTAAAATCGAATCGGTATTCACCAATATCGATGCGCATCTGGCCGTAAACGGCCCGTATATGTTGGGCGATAAAATTTCTGCCGTTGATTTTATGTTGGTGATGCTGATGCGTTGGTCACGCGGTATGCCGAAGACCGCGCTTGATTATCCGCATTTGGCAAAATTGGCCGATTTGCTTCGTGCCCGCCCGAGCTGGAAAGCCTTATATGCAGCGGAAGGTTTGGAAGAGTGGGCATAGATTAGAGTTGACCTTTTTAATCAAATGAGATAATCTAAAGTCCCAAATGGTTAAGAAGGGTTTATGCCTAAACTTACTGTTGCTAAATCGAAATCGTTTGCTCTTACTGAACCAGCTACTTTGGGCGTTGCTTCACCAGCAGCATTGTATCGAGCTTCTTCAAGTGGAAGAGTGCAGTTCATCCGCGCTGGCGTGCCTGCAGCACATTTAGATCAAATTGCCGGCAAAATGGCGATTCCAAAAGAATTGCTTTACAAAAACCTTCGCCTGCCACGCTCAACGATTGACCGCAAACTGCGTGCTAATGACAAACTATCTCCCGAACATTCTGAGCGTGTCATCGGGCTTGAACGACTTATTGGGCAAGTTGAGGCGATGGTGATGGAGTCTGGTGACGGTTCAGCATTTAATGCGCATCAATGGTTGGGTGATTGGCTGGAAAGCCCATTGCCCGCGCTAGGTGGAGTTAAGCCAGGCGAATATATGGATACCATGCAAGGCCAGGAAATGGTTTCAACGTTGCTTGCTCAGATGCAATCCGGAGCCTATGCCTAATGCGGGTTTGGCGAATTGCCAGCGAAACTTCCGAGTATGCAGCAGACGATCTAACAGGATTAGGTGCGTATAAAACCGGTGGGCGCTGGAACAGTAAAAATCATTGTGTGTTGTATTGCGCTGATTCGCCTTCACTGGCATGTCTTGAAACGCTAGTGCATATGGGCGCTTGGAATTTGCCCTTGCGGCGCTATCTCGTTGCCATTGATATACCCGACATACTTTGGAAAGCACGAAAATCCTACTTTGCCAAATCGTTGGTAAAGGATTGGGATAAAGTGCCCATTGAGCCAGTGAGCTGCCAATTAGGTGATGATTGGCTAAAGCGAAAACAATCGGCCGTGCTGGTTGTGCCGTCGGCCATTGTGCTGGAAGATTCAGTGATTTTGATTAATCCGCAACACCCAGATGCACGCAAAATTAAAGCTGAAAAAGTGCGGGTGTGGCGGTATGACCAGCGTTTGATTGGCATTTGATTGGTATTACGGTCAATACCACAACGCAAACAAAAAAATCCCCAACATCGCAAACGCCAGCCCAACTTTCAGCGCCACGCCAACCGCCATACCAATCCAAGTGGCGAATCCGATTTTGCTGGCCTCACGCACCGTTTTGCCCTTAGCAGTTTCCACCGCCATAACGCCAATGAATGGGCCAATGATTAGACCGGGCAGGCTAAAAAATAGCAGGCCAATTAAACTGCCAATACCTGCGCCAACGATGGCCATCTTGCTAGCTCCGGCGCGCTTGGCGCCTAAGGCGCTAGCAAGAATATCGACTGTAATCGAGAGAAACGTTAGTGCGCCTAACAAAATGACTACGAAGACTGAAATTTCCTGATAATCGCCAGCCCATGCCGCAAGCCACATGCCGGCAAACGCGATGGGAATGCCGGGTAGAACTGGAAGCACAGTGCCAAGCATGCCAATAAGAATCAGCACCGCTGATAAGATATAAACATATTGCAGGGTTTCGGCAGTCATTAGATTATTTGTAATCCCGATGGCAGTTATCGCAGGCTTTCTTTATTTCACTTAGGCCGGTTACTAAATCAGGGCAGTTATTAATCGATTTCGCTAATTGCAAATCGACTGCGCGGCGCAAATCACCGGCATAACGAACAAATTGAATGTCGGCTTCACTGAGCGATTTAAAGGCTGGTTCAATATCACTGGCCACAATACGCATGGTAATCAAGTGCGGTTGTATTTCGGCCGTTGTACAACGGTTTTCGTTAAGCAGTTTATTTAAGGCGCCCATATGCGCGCCTTGAACGGCCATCACGCCTTTAGGGTAGGCGCTGCCTTTGCTTAAAGTATTAATGGCAAAACTGGTGCTTACAGCGCCAATGATTACACCAATAACTAAAAGAATTAAAGCTTGTAAGGATTTATTCACAATTGAACTCTTATTTTTTAGACTGCTGTCATCATAAATGAAAGCCTTGAGGCATTACAATAGCACTATGAAAAACCAGTTTGAACGATTTAATGGCTTAGAGCGCTTATATGGCAAGGGCAGCTTGCAACGCTTAAGCGCTTGCCATGTTGCGGTTATTGGCATTGGCGGCGTTGGCTCTTGGTTGGTTGAAGCCTTGGCGCGCTCAGGCATTGGGCAAATGACGCTGTTTGATGCTGATGATATTTGTGTATCAAACACGAATAGACAATTGCATGCGCTGGACGGCACCTTCGGCCAAAATAAAGTGGATGTGATGAAGGCGCGCTGTTTGGCAATTAGCCCTGAAATGCAAGTCAATGCGATGGCTACCTTTGTAACGCCAAGCAATATGGCTATGCTCATGGAGCAGGGCTTTGATTTAGTCATCGATGCCTGCGATAGTTTTCGAGTAAAAGTAGAGTTAATCGCCTGGTGTCGTCGCAATAAGCAAAAAATTCTTGTGGTTGGGGCGGCAGGTGGGCGTACAGATCCAACGCTCATTCGTATCCGTGATTTAGCCAAAACAGAACAAGACGCCTTGCTTGCACTCATTCGGCGTAAATTACGCACGGACTTTAACTTTCCCAAAAGTAAAGGCCGTTACTTCAGCGTGCCTGCGGTCTATTCACTGGAAAACGTTCAGTATCCGCAAGCCGATGGTTCGGTCTGTGGTATTCGGCCGGAAACCAATCCTGAGGCAGGATTTAAGCTTGATTGTGGCGATGGGCTAGGGGCTGCAACGCATGTTACCGGTGCTTTTGCCTTTGCGGCCGTGGCAAAAACTTTGGAAATTTTATTACAAGCAAAAGCCAAATAAGCGCATTGCGTTCTCAGAAGTTTGTTCAGCCACTTTTTCAAACCTAATATTTTTAACATCGGCAATTGCTTGGGCAATCTTTGGCAAATGCATAGGCTCATTGCGCCGGCCTTGTTCACCAAATAAGGGCTGGTCTGGCGCATCAGTTTCAAGGAGCAAATATTCAAGGGGTATTTCTTTTACTAAAGCACGGATTCGATTGCTGCGCGGATAGGTAATTGGGCCACCAATACCTAGCATACAACCCATTTTAACCAACTGTTGTGCTTGTTCTAAGCTTCCGGAGTAACTGTGAACAACCCCTTTTACAGGCCCGTATTGCTTGAGAAGTTGAATGACTCGCTCGGTAGATTTTCGGGCATGAATAATGAGTGGTTTTCCGAATTGCTTGGCGAGTTTAATGTGTTCGATAAAAACCATTTCTTGCAATGGCGCATCGAAATCAGCTATAAAAAAATCGAGGCCGCATTCACCAACCGCCACACATTCTGCTTTAGCCAACCAATCAGGCAGAGCATTTAAATGTGATTGCTGAAAGTGCTCTAAAAACATTGGATGCAAGCCATAAGCAGGTTTTAGTTCGGCATGTTTAAGTGCTAATTCACTTAAAGCCGACCAACTTGTGAAATTAATGGCTGGCACTACAAATGCTATAACACCGACTTCACGCCCACGCTTAAGCGTTTCGGGCAAATCGCAGGCAAACTCGCTGACATCTAAATGGCAGTGGCTATCAATCAGTTGCATCGTTACTGTTTATTGGCTCTTTGCGTTTCTTCCAACTGGCTAACAGTGCAGCGCCCAATCCTAACAAGAGTTCATCAGCGAAAGGAATGAAATCGGGAGTGAAAAAATCAATGAAGAATAGTGCCAGTGTGATTTTGAAAAGCGTTGGGAAACGCAGCTTAGCTATATAAGCAACCAACGGTGCTACCAATGATTTCAGCATGTGAGGACTCCGTGGATTTACAGGGCAAATGTCATTCTGCCACAGTTTTGGTATCCGATTTAAGGTAAAATGTCGGTCTAAATTTACAAGGAAACTGCCATGGCTCTTAATCCGACTGATTTATTCGACATTCGCTCTTTGCTGACTGAAGAAGAATGCATGATTCAGGATACCGTAGCGCGCTTTACCGATGAAAAAGTCATCCCCATTATTGGTGAAGCTTTTGATCAAGGCCGTTTCCCCAAGGAATTGGTGCCTGAAATTGCCGCTTTGGGCTTGTTCGGTTCGTCCTTGCCTGAGCAATACGGCGGCGCCGGTTTGAACTCGGTGAGTTATGGCTTAATTTGCCAAGAATTAGAGCGTGGCGATTCCGGTATTCGCAGTTTCGTTTCCGTACAAAGTTCTTTGTGCATGTATCCCATTTATGCCTATGGCACTGAAGAACAACGCATGAAATACCTGCCAGGTATGGCGCGTGGTGAAATCATTGGTTGCTTTGGGTTAACTGAGCCGCATGGTGGTTCTGACCCTGCCAATATGAAAACCCATGCCAAGAAAGATGGCGGTGATTGGGTCATTAATGGCGCAAAAATGTGGATTACCAACGGCAATCTGGCTAATATCGCCATTGTATGGGCGATGACAGATGATGGCATTCAGGGATTTATTGTTGAAAAAGGCACGCCGGGTTTTGTCGCGCAAGAAATCAAACATAAAATGAGTCTGCGCGCTTCGGTCACCTCCGGTTTGTTTTTTGATAACGTGCGTGTTCCAGAAGCCAATCGTTTACCGAATGTAAAAGGCTTAAAAGGCCCATTGGGCTGCTTAACCCAAGCGCGTTATGGCATCACCTGGGGTCCAATCGGTGCGGCGCAAGCTTGCTTGACTGAAGTGATTGAGTATTCGAAAACCCGTATTTTGTTTGATCGCCCGTTGGCGGCAAATCAAGCCGTTCAAATTAAATTAGCCGAAATGGCTCGTCGCATTACGCTCGCGCAATTGCTTAGTTTGCAACTGGGTCGTTTAAAAGATGCTGGCAATATGCAGCCTTCACAAGTGAGTTTGGCAAAGTGGAACAATTGCCGGATGGCCATTGATATTGCCCGTGAAGCCCGCGATATTTTGGGTGGCGCCGGCATAACCACCGAATATTGCCCAATTCGGCATGCCTTGAATTTGGAATCGGTGATTACCTATGAAGGCACCGAAACGGTGCATCAGTTGGTTATTGGTCGCGAATTAACCGGTATCAATGCATTCTAAGTAAAGGATTTTCATGTCTGCTGAGATTAAGCCGTTGATACCTGCTCGACAAAAAGATGTAAACAGAGCAAAGGTTTGCGACGACAACTTCATCGAGTTTGTTAACAGTTGGCAAGGCGAAGTATTGCCAAAGCCAACGCCTGTTGAAGCAATTTTAGACGGCAGTGCTTGCAGTGCACAGGATTTTCTTGAGCTTTTTCAATCGCAGTTAAAATCTCGGCATTTGGATTTAATGGCACGCGTGCTTCGTGTTCAGCAAAAAGTGTTTTATACCATTGGTAGCTCCGGCCATGAAGGTAATGCGATGGTGGCGCGCTTAACTCGCCACACCGACCCAGCATTCTTGCATTATCGCAGTGGCGGTTTTATGGCAGAACGCTTCCGCAAATTGCCTGGCATGGATCCCATCATGGATTCAGCATTGAGCTTTGCCGCCAGTAAAGATGATCCAATTTCTGGTGGCCGGCATAAAGTTTGGGGCAGTAAACCACTTTGGGTTTTGCCACAAACCTCCACCATTGCCTCGCATCTGCCTAAAGCATTGGGTACTGCTGTGGCAATAGAACAAGCAAAACGTATTGGGCATGCATCGCCCATTCCTGATGACTCTATCGTTATTTGTTCCTTTGGTGATGCTTCCAGCAATCACGCTACAGCGCAAACTGCTTTTAATACCGCGCAATGGACGGCCTATCAAAAGCTCCCGGCACCAGTTTTATTTGTTTGTGAAGACAACGGCATTGGTATTTCGGTGAAAACGCCAACCGGTTGGATTAATAACGCCTTCAAAAATCGCGATGGTTTGGATTATTTCTATGCTGATGGTTTGGATATTGCGGAAGGCTATGCGCAAGTCAAGCGCGCCGTTGAGCATTGCCGAGCCAGCCGTCGCCCAACCTTTTTACACCTACGCACCACGCGCATCATGGGTCATGCCGGCACCGATTTTGAAATTGAATGGCGCTCGATTGAAGAACTTATGAGT
Organism: Arenimonas sp.; assembly: GCA_017987065.1. Lineage (GTDB taxonomy): Bacteria > Pseudomonadota > Gammaproteobacteria > Xanthomonadales > Xanthomonadaceae > Arenimonas. Next base: position 21,705 of record JAGNUI010000004.1, on the reverse strand, counting down.
GTTGAGGCTTCTGATCCACTGTTACGTTCGGCAGAGATCGCCTTGCAATCTGGCTTAATGACAAGGCAGGAAGTGTTGGATTTGTATGAATCTACGCGCGTGCAGTGTTTTGCCGCTGCTGCGGATGCCGATAGTCGTCCTAAATTAGAAACCTTAGCTGAAATTATTAAACCATTAGCGCCATATTCGCCTGCTGAAGTAATGCAAGAGGCCAAGCGTGCTGATTATCAAGAAAAGCGCCTTGCAGTATTTGGTTCAGATGTAAAGTTGCCAGAGAACCAAGCGCCGCGGCATATGGCCATTCAAATTAATAATGCCTTGCACGATATTTTTTGCAAATACCCAGAAAGTCTTTTGTTTGGTGAAGACGTTGCTCAAAAGGGCGGCGTTTATACCATCACCAAAGGTCTGCAAAAATCATTTAAAGGCTCACGCGTTTTTAATACCTTGCTCGACGAAACCATGATATTAGGTTTGGCTCAGGGTTTTGCAAATCTAGGCATGCTGCCGATGCCTGAAATTCAGTATTTAGCTTATTTCCATAATGCTTGCGATCAAATACGTGGCGAAGCTTGTTCACTGCAATTTTTCAGTAATGGTCAATTCCAAAACCCAATGGTCATGCGCGTGGCATCGCTGGGTTATCAGCGCGGCTTTGGCGGCCACTTTCATAACGATAATTCCATTACTGCACTACGCGACATTCCCGGCTTGCTGGTGGGTTGTCCATCGCGAGGCGATGATGCGGTGACTATGTTGCGTTCGATGATGGCATTGGCAAAAGTGAATGGGCGCGTCTGCGCTTATTTGGAGCCGATTGCATTGTATATGACCAAAGATTTGCATCAACCCGGTGATGGCTTGTGGCAAACCAATTATCCTGCGCTCAATGAAGCGATGGAAATTGGTTCAGAACGCGTGTATTTCCCAGAGCATAAAGATATTGTGGTATTTACTTTTGGCAATGGCGTACCGATGAGTTTGCGTGCCGCCAAACAAATTGAAGAAACCTTGCAATGGAAAGTACGCGTGGTGGATTTGCGTTGGTTGCAACCGCTCAACGCCAAAGCAATTGCAAAGCATGCTACTGAATGCCAGCGCATCATTATTGTTGACGAAGGGCGTCGTAGCGCAGGAGTGGGTGAAGGAATTATTACCGCTATTGTGGAAGCTGGGTTGGGCGCTAAGCCCTTGCGTCGTGTGGTTGGTGAAGATACCTTTACACCATTGGCTGGCGCGGCTTTTGCGGTAATCCCAGCTGACGCTGACATTGTCAGCGCAGCCATAGACTTGGTTTAACGCTTTATTTTTTTACCGCTGGTTTTGCAGCAGGGGCCTTAGCTGGAGTTGCCGCAGCTGTTGCAACTGGTTTTTTGGCTGCCTGCTTTGGATAACCAAAAACACGGTTTAGCATTTTTTCATTGCCACGAATCTGCGCAGCACTAGCAGGAACGAATTGTGCCGTGCCAAGTTCGGTCAGCACATCATTTAAGGCGGCATTTTTGTGCAAATTAAGCATGGCATTGGATACTGCTTTACGAACGTCTGCGGGCACGGTTTTTGCCGCATTTATTGAGCGACCTGGAAGTGATCTTGATAAATACACCGATTCAAGATTTGGATATTGGGCTGCAATATATGTAGGAACCATCGCGGCTTTTGCTTCTTGTGCAAAAACAATATCAACACCATCTTTCCAAGTTAGTGCGGACGAAGTAATTTCTGGCTGAGCAATTGGATTTGGATAGAGCTCATTTAAGAACAAATAACTCAAACTGGGTGAGGGCATACTTACAATAGTGCCGGAAAAAAGATCGCCTGTGCCACCAGCTTTGTTTTCAGGACTGACTAATAATGAAAACTGAGTATTTTCTGCCACGCGCACCAGCGGCGTATATTTAAAATATTGCGCACGGAAATCAGCGTATGGTGACTCTTCAAAGGTAAAGTCTGTTGGCGAATTGTTTAAGATATCGCGCCAATAAGCATGATAATTGTTGGCGGTTTTAAGGGTGAATTTATGGCCCGTGGCTTTGCTTAGATAGGTTAAAAGCGGTTTGTAAATTTCTTGCGCTTGACTGGCCGGGTAGTTAGGTTCAACTGACAGCGTGTAGTTAGCTGCGAAGACAGAAAAGCTTAAAGCAGATAAACTCAAAGCAAGAAGTGTGCGACGTAACATATCAAGTTTCCTAGGTTTAGAGCAATTGTACTAAAAGATTAGCACATTTCTAGGCAAGAATAGGTCATTCAATAAAGAATACATACCAATGGGTATTGTGGCTTAAAGAAGTGTGACTTCCTTAACATTATTTTGTATTGCCAAATCTGTATTTAACTCTAATGGCAAGACTGCCACTGCTAGGTTTCCTAAGGCATTGGCATTTACAACACGACCTATTTCATGGCTATTTTGTTGCAGGATTTGTCCGTTTTGTAATCCAAAACCACTCAGCAAACGCAAATTTCGTTTACTTTTACCCAGAAAATGGGTTCGCGCGACAATTTCTTGGCCAGGATAACAACCCTTTTTAAGACTAAATGCATTGAGATCTTGTAGCGAAAGCATCTGAGGCGTCCAAAGGTTTTGTAAGCTTTCATCAATCCACAGCCAACCCATTGTCATATCAAGGCAATGCCACTGATCGAGCGCCTGCAAATCTGTCTCAATTTGGGTCTTTGATATATGCATGTTCCGTGCGCAGTATTTATCGGGTATCTCGATGGTGTAGCCATCTTGATCATTACCAAACAGGGTCTGTGAAGTTACGTTTGATGATGTGCCCGCTATGCAATGACCTTGAGCAAAATAATCTTGTTCAAGTGTTATAGAAACTTTCGATCGAAACAAAAAGCGCTTAAAGTGTTCAACAAGCCAAATCGGATCTAAGCTCGCTAAGATGATTAGAAAATGCTCACTGTTAATTTCAGCGAGTTGAAATAGGGCTAACACACGGCCTTGCGGGTTCAGTAAGCCAGTGTATTGCCAATGGCCTATACCCAATACATTCACATCATTCATAAGTTGTGCTTGTAAAAACACACGGGCATCACGACCGACTACGCTTATAATATGGTGACTTGGCAATGCAAATGCTTGCTGTAGGTCTAAATTTAACTTGAATGACATGGCGTAGGGATTTACCATAGTAAAATGAATCAATCTGTTCATTCTAACGACAATCCAACAACAGTGCTTAGCGAAGTTGTCACAACGGCGGTTGAGATTGTCAAAATACCAGTGCCTGAAGTTGGCGGTCGTGATGGTCCAGAGCCAACTCGATTTGGTGATTGGGAAAAAAATGGCCGCTGCATCGATTTTTAATTTCTGACGGGTAACTTATGTCCACTAACAAACGTCCACTTTCTCCGCATCTGCAGATTTACAACAAGCAAATCACCATGGTCATGTCGATTTCCCACCGCATAACTGGTGTGGCATTAGCGATTGGCAGCTTAGGCTTATTGTGGGTGCTGGTGTCTTTGTCTATGGGAGCTGACGCATTTGTGACGGCGCAGGCTTGTTTGGCGAGCCCTTTAGGCCAATTAGCACTGTTTCTATTTTCAGCTTGCTTGATGTATCACTTATTTAACGGTATTCGTCATCTATTTTGGGATGTTGGCAAGGGTTATGCTATTTCCTCGGTTTACCGCTCAGGTTACACCGTGGTGGCATTAAGCATTCTCTCAACATTGGTCATTTGGTATTTAGCAACACTGCCAGGAGCCATGCCATGAATTTTCGCGACCCTTTAGCAACAGCGCGTGGTTTAGGTTCGGCGAAGTCGGGCTATCAGCATTGGTGGATGCAACGCATTACTGCAGCAGTTCTGGCTATTTTCACCCCATTTGTGGTTTATTGTTTGGCCAAATACGGCATTGCTGATTACGCACAAATTAAAAGCCAGTTTGCCAATCCTTGGTTAAGTGGCGTGCTGGTGATTTATGTCTTAGCCTTGTTCTGGCATGCGCGATTAGGCTTGCAAGTGGTGGTTGAAGATTACATTCATAGCCCAGGCTTAGAGATTGCATTGCAGTTGGCAATTAAAATTATTTATTCCTTAGCATCGATTGTTGCAGTGATTGCCATTGCTCGCATCGCGCTAACTTCGTGAGAAATCTATGAGCCAAGCTTATAAAATTATTGAACACCAATACGATATGGTGGTGGTTGGCGCCGGTGGTGCTGGTTTGCGTGCAACCTTTGGACTAGCCGCAAAAGGTCTGAAAACCGCTTGTATTTCGAAAGTTTTCCCGACCAGATCACATACCGTAGCGGCGCAAGGCGGTATTTCTGCAGCCTTGGGCAATATGGGTGAAGACGATTGGCGTTACCACTTTTTTGATACCGTTAAAGGCTCGGATTGGCTAGGCGATCAAGATGCTATTGAATACATGTGCCGTGAAGCAATCCCAGCCATTATTGAACTCGAACATTACGGCGTACCATTTTCTCGCACTGAGGAAGGCAAAATATACCAGCGCCCATTTGGTGGAATGACTACCCAATACGGTGAAGGCCCGCCAGCACAACGCACTTGCGCAGCGGCTGATCGCACCGGCCATGCCATCTTACATACCTTGTATCAGCAGTCGTTGAAGCATGATGCGAAATTCTTCATTGAATACTTTGCACTCGATTTGATTATGGACGAAGAGGGTGTTTGCCGTGGCGTTATCGCGCTGGATATGGCTGAAGGCACCATGCATGTTTTCCGCGCCCATGGTGTGGTGCTAGCCACTGGTGGTTATGGTCGTGCTTATTTCTCCGCAACCTCAGCACACACCTGTACCGGCGACGGCGGTGGTATGGCTCTGCGTGCCGGTCTGCCTTTACAAGATATGGAGTTTGTGCAATTCCATCCAACCGGAATTTACGGCGCTGGCTGTTTGATTACGGAAGGCGTGCGCGGTGAAGGTGGTATTCTGCGTAATTCCTCCGGCGAGCGCTTCATGGAGCGTTATGCGCCTAGCGTAAAAGATCTCGCACCCCGCGATATGGTCAGTCGCTCGATGACCATCGAAATCCGTGAAGGCCGTGGTGTTGGGCCGAAGAAAGACCATATCTTCCTAGATTTAACCCATTTGGATCCTGCAGTTATTCATGAAAAATTGCCAGGTATTTCCGAAACTGCGAAAATTTTCGCTGGTGTTGATGTCAACACGCAACCGATTCCTGTATTGCCAACCGTGCACTACAACATGGGCGGTTTGCAAACCAATTACCACGGTGAAGTGGTCACGCTGAAAAACGGCGACCCAAATAGTGTGGTGCCGGGCTTGTATTCCATTGGTGAAGCCGCTTGTGTCTCGGTGCATGGCGCTAATCGTTTAGGTTCTAACTCATTGCTCGATTTAGTGGTGTTTGGTCGTGCGGTGGCAAATCGCTGCGCTGAAACCATTAAGCCAAATATGCCGCATAAATCCTTGCCGGCTTCTGCACTCGATAAATCCTTGGCTAATTTCGATAAATTACGTTACGCCAATGGCTCCACGCCAACGTCTGAGATTCGTGACAACATGCAGCAGATTATGCAAAACGATGCGGCCGTGTTCCGCACCGGTGAAACGCTGCAGCAGGGCGTCAGCAAAATCAAGCAAACGTTTAGTAGTTTTGAAGATGTAAAAGTAAGCGACCGCTCACTGATTTGGAATTCGGATTTAATCGAAACCATGGAACTGCAAAACTTGCTAGGACAAGCGGTGGTAACCATGGTATCGGCCGAGAACCGCAAAGAATCGCGTGGCGCGCATGCGCGTGAAGATTTTAAAACGCGTGATGATGAAAACTGGATGAAGCACACTTTGTCGTGGATCGATGACAAAGGCGAGGTCAGTATTGATTATCGCCCGGTACATTTGAATACACTGAGCTCCGATGTTGCATTTATTCCGCCCAAAGAACGTAAATATTAAGGTAGTCACCCATGGCTGAGTTCACACTTCCAAAAAACTCAAAAATTGCTAAAGGCAAGCATTTTCCTGCATCCAATGCCGGAAAGAATCTGCGTACCTTTAAGATTTATCGTTGGAATCCTGATGACGCAGCTAATCCTCGCGTTGACACCTACGATATTGATTTGGACCAATGCGGCCCGATGGTGCTTGATGCGCTGATTAAAATTAAGAACGAGATAGACCCAACGCTGACTTTCCGTCGCTCTTGTCGTGAAGGTATTTGTGGTTCGTGTGCGATGAATATTGATGGCACTAATACGCTAGCGTGTACCAAAGCCATTGAAGATTGCGCCAAAAAAGATGTACCAATTTATCCGTTGCCACACATGCCTGTGGTGAAAGATTTGGTGCCCGATCTTACCCATTTCTATGCGCAATATGCCTCGATTAAGCCGTGGCTTCGTACCCAATCGGCTACGCCAGCCTCTCGTGAACGCCTGCAGTCGAAAGAAGATCGCGCCAAGCTGGATGGTTTGTATGAGTGCATTTTGTGCGCGTGCTGCTCCACCTCTTGCCCAAGTTATTGGTGGAATGGCGATCGTTATTTAGGCCCCGCGGTTTTGTTGCAAGCTTATCGTTGGTTGATTGACTCTCGTGATGAAGATACAGGTGCTCGTTTAGATGAGCTAGAAGATCCATTTAAACTCTACCGTTGCCACACCATTATGAATTGCGCTCGAACTTGCCCAAAAGGTTTAAACCCTGCCAAAGCCATAGGTGAAATCAAGAAAATGATTATGCAACGACACGGCGCATAATCGATGCTAAATGCATTAATTTGGCCATTGTTCGCGATGGCGTTGTTGAGTTTTTTCGTTTGGTTGCGCCTGTTCCAAACACGTATTGGTGAAATGAAGCGTCGCCAAATTCATCCGCAACTGGCTGCATCCAGTGCTCAAACCGGTCAATTTGAAGATACTCGCGCCGCTGATAATTTTCGTAATTTGTTTGAGTTGCCGGTATTGTTTTATCTGGCAATTCTATTAGCCATAAATACAAACATAGAAAATGTAGTTTTGCTGGTATTGGCGTGGGCGTTTGTAGCATTACGTTTCCTGCACAGCTATATTCATTGCACTTATAACCGAGTAAAAGATAGATTCACAGCATATCTGTTTGGCGGTATAGCACTGTGGGCGCTTTGGGTCATATTGGCATATCAGTTTTTACTCAGATGAGCGAAATAGAATCCGTTGATCCTGAAATTAAGCGGTTGCGTTGGCGTTGCCGGCGCGGCATGCGTGAGTTGGATCAACTCATGTTGCGCTATCTAGATTGCCGATGGTCGATAGCTGATGACGACGAAAGAAAGCTTTTCCTACATTTACTGGACTGCGAAGACGATAAGCTGTGGCGATGGTTCATGGGGCTTGAACGTTCAAAGGACGAATCCATTAATGTCATTGTCAAAATCATTTCAGATATTCCAGTTTAATTGGCGCGCTTCTAGTCAGGTTGTTAAGTTCATATGGATTTTATTCGGCCTCGCGCAGGCCTGTCTGTTTCTTTCAGGCATTCCAATTCTATATAAAATCGCACTATGTGTTTTGTCGTGCATATATACAGCTTTTGCAATTAATAAATATGGCGCTCAAACTAAAACGCAATTTTTTACACATGATGCAACTTTAAATTGCCAAAATGAGCATGGTATTACTGAAAGATTGGAACAATATCAGTGGCAAGATTGGGGCTTTATGATTGTGCTTAGCGCTCAGGTTAATGGTAAAAATAAGTATTGGTTTTGGCTAATGCATCAATTAGTACCATCTGAAAAAAGAACATTGCGGTTACTGATTCGCGCTGATCAAAAAATAGTGTTCGCGCAGATGCCTTGTATCACCACAAACCCAGTATTATAGAGCGATGTTTCAGCCATTAACCGCCGCCATTGGATTACGTTATTTACGCGCAAAGCGCCGAAATGGCTTTATTTCATTTATTTCCTTAGCCTCTGTGTTGGGTATATTTATTGGCGTCGTCGCATTAATCACTACTATTTCGGTAATGACCGGATTCCAAGAAGAATTACGCAATCGAATTCTCGGCACGGTGGCACACGCCACTGTTGAAGGCGTCGATGGCAGCTTGGCAGATTGGCCTCAGGCCGTGGCTCTGGCAAAAAAAGATTTGCGCGTTGTGGGCGCAGCACCATACATTCAAACTGAAACGCTTTTGCAAGGCCAAAACCGGCAAGGTGCGTTAATGCGTGGCATATTACCAGAAATGGAAAGTGATGTATCTGACTTACCCCAAAAAATGCGCCAAGGCAGTTTGAGCTCTCTGAAAGCAGGGCAATTCAATATTATATTGGGCTCAGAATTAGCTGCTGTGCTAAATGTGCGTGTTGGCGATTATGTTAATGCTTTCGTTTCTGAATCTTCGGCCACACCTTTTGGTTCCATGCCCAGAGCAAAGCGCTTCAAGGTAAGTGGCATTTTTTCTGTTGGCGCCCAAGAATACGATTTTGGCTTAGCACTCATTCATCTTTCAGATGCGCAAGTTTTATTACGAATGAATAAAAACGTAACCGGTGTGCGTTTGAAGCTCAATGATATTTGGAAATCTTGGGAAGTCGCTCGTGATTTAGCTGGCCGTATGGACGGTATCTATCGGGTTCGAGATTGGACGTATGATCACGCCAATTTTTTTCGGGCTTTGAAAATGGAAAAAACCGTCATGTTTATTCTGCTTTCCTTGGTGGTTGCCATTGCCGCATTTAATTTAGTGTCTTCACAAGTGATGTTGGTGCAAGACAAGCAGGCTGATATTGCCATATTAAGAACGCTTGGACTTTCACCGAAAAAGATAATGCAAATCTTTATGGTGCAAGGTTTGGTGATAGGTATGCTTGGCGTGTTATCTGGCGTGATTGCCGGCGTTTTATTATCGATGAATTTAGGCGCAATCGTCCGTTTCGTGGAAAGCCTAACCGGCCATGAGCTCATGCCCGCCGATGTCTATTACATCAGTGGCGTGCCAACGGTTGTCAATCCGATGGATGTTTTGAGCGTGGCACTCATTGCAATGATCATGTGTCTTGTGGCTACTATTTATCCTGCTTGGCGAGCTTCGAAAACCAATCCGGTTGAAGCGCTTCGTTATGAATGATTGCATCCTCAAAGGCTCAGGCTTATCGAAAACCTACCAAGAGGGCAGTTTAAGCACAGCCGTGTTCTCCGCCATTGATATTCAAATTATGGCGGGCGAGTCGGTTGCCATTGTTGGTGCTTCAGGTTCTGGTAAGAGTACCTTATTGCATTTATTAGCGGGGCTTGATCAACCAACCCAAGGCTCTGTGCAATTAATGGCGCAAAATTTGTATCAGTTCTCGGAGGCCGAAAAAGGTCGCCTGCGAAATCAGCATTTAGGCTTTATATATCAATTTCATCATTTGCTGCCAGAATTCACTGCGCTGGAAAATGTCATGATGCCCTTGCTCATTTCGGGAATATCCTCAAAAAAGGCCTTGCAACCTGCTCAACAATTGTTAGAACAAGTAGGGCTTGGGCCTCGACTGCATCATAAGCCTGGTGAGTTATCTGGCGGAGAACGGCAACGCGTTGCGGTAGCAAGAGCTTTGGTCAATCGTCCTGCTTGTGTTTTGGCTGATGAACCGACCGGCAATTTGGATGAAAATACCGCGGTTACCGTTTTTGAATTATTAATGCAGCTCAAAAACCAGCACAATACCGCGTTAGTCATCGTAACCCATGATCATCGTTTAGCATCAAAATGTGATCGCGTATTAGAACTGTCGCAAGGCCAGTTAAGGGAAAAACTGAGGTAATGGCATTGGCGCAGAATAAGTCATTCTGTCGCCCCATCTTACTATTCGCCTTCGGCCTTGGTGTTGCTGGATTACAAGTCTGCCCACAATTACCTGACCCCACGTTCAGTTTATTCCTACTGATTTTTGCTGTACTAGCCGGCTACAAATGTCCGAGGCTTGCAGTGTTTGCTGCTTTCTTTGTGGGGTTTGCTTATTGTAGTGTGTGCGCACATTTCGCTTTAGCAAACCGCTTATCGATTGAGCGTTCAGGTGATACAGGAATAGCCGTTGTTGAAATTATTGATTTGCCTAAATACGATGTTGATCAATGGCAATTTCAGGCGCTAATAATTGAATCTAAATCGTTCCCAGAATTAACCAATAGAAAAATTAAACTCAGTTGGTATCGCACTAAACAAAAAATAGCACCTGGCGATATTTGGCGTTTTCAGGTTAAACTTCGCATTCCAAATGGCGTACAAAACCCAGGCGGCTTTGACAGTGAGCAGCGCGCATTGCAACAAGATTGGGTCGCTCAAGGTTATGTTAAAAACCAAGCCGAATTTTTAGGCTTCCATTACAGCATTGATCGATTTCGCAATCAGCTATCGAATCAAATAGCGCGCTCATTGCCCGCTGAAAAAGCGCGTTTTGTGCAAGCCTTAGGTTTAGGAGATACACGCTATATTACCGATGCCGATTGGGAGGTGTTGCGCAGAACCGGCATTACCCACTTAATTGCCATTTCAGGATTTCATGTTGGCATCGTGGCATTATTTGCTATTTTCTGTGGCCAAGTTATATATAGATTATTGCCAAAGTTAGGGCTATTTTTACCATGGCCACTAGCTAGCGCATGGATTTCAATAGGCGCATCGTTTGCTTATACCGCCTTAGCAGGCTTTGCCATTCCAACGCTTCGAACAACGTTAATGATTGTTGCGTTTATGGCAGCAAAACTTTTGTATCGAAATATTTCAACCATCCATGCCGTGGCTTTATCTTTGCTGGCTATTTTACTGATGGATCCATTTTCAATTCTGAGCCCCGGTTTTTGGTTGAGCTTTTCAGGCGTTTTATTTTTAGTCGCGTTTATGCCAGTAGCCAATTCGGAAGGCAAGCTTAAATCATTTATGCGTGCACAATGGTTGGTGAGCTTAGGGTTATTGCCGTTGAGTATTGGATTTTTTCAACAAACCACATTAATCGGTCCTCTCGTCAACCTGATTGCTATTCCTTGGATTAGCTTAGTGGTTGTGCCTTTATCGCTACTCGGGTTGTTATTCGCTGGAATTCCTAGCATCGCCACCATACTTTGGCAGTGTGCCTATTGGTGCATGCAATTATTATGGAGCGTTCTGGAAATGATGCAGAACATGCACTGGGCATCAATGTTAATTGCACAACCGTCAATATGGCTCGTTGCATTAGCCCTGATTGGTGCTTGTCTGTGTTTATTGCCGAGAAGCTTTCCAGCTAAGTTTCTCGGGCTGTTTTTAATGCTTCCACTATTATTTCCGAAACTAAACGTTATTCCATATCAAACAGTTCGCATATCCGTGATTGACGTAGGACAAGGCCTGTCCGTTTTAGTGCTCACCCAAAACCATCAACTACTCTATGATACCGGCGCTGGCAATGCGCATGGCTTTAGTCGTGGTAAGTCGACTTTGGTGCCAGCCTTAAATGCATTACAAATTAGGTATTTAGACAAAGTAATTATTAGCCATGGCGATAATGACCACGCCGGCGGTCTACAAGGATTAAAAGAAGCCATCAAGATTGGGCGAATTGAGGCGTCTCAAATGGCATTAAAAACACCGGCTTTTGAATGCCAACAGGGCCAATCATGGCAATGGGATGGCGTCAAATTTACTTATCTTTGGCCTAACCATATAATCGCTGATAAAAAGAATGATCGCTCCTGCGTATTACGCATTGAAGCCAACGGCAGGTCGGTGTTATTAACGGGCGATATTTCTAAAAATAGCGAGTTATCGCTAGTTGAGCAATATGGCGTAACGCTGCAATCTGAAATCATCGTAGTGCCGCATCATGGCAGTAAAACATCCTCGTCCATAGAGTTTCTGCAGGCGGTTAAACCCAAAATAGCGATCGTATCAAGCGGTTTTCAAAACCAGTTTAAACATCCTAATAAGTCCGTGGTCGGTCGATATAACGATTCGGGCGCACAACTGGTGAATACGGTTGAAACCGGTTGGGCTGAACTGCAATCAAGTCAGAAAGGCTGGCATTGGACGCGAAGAGAGCGCATCGAACATCAAAAATACTGGCATAGGGCAACACCCCTTGGCGCTACAACCGGATATTAAATTAGCCAATACTCGCCTAAAAGGGTGACTCAAGCTATTCTATAAGCCTATCTATTCATTGAGTAACAGACTGTATGTTGGAATTATTGACTTCCGGTGGTTGGGTGATGGTGCCCTTAATATTAATGGCTGTGATTGCAACGGCTATCACACTAGAGCGATCTTGGAGCTTAAGGCGTTCCGAGGTCTTACCACATGGCATCAGCCATGATATTGAGACTTGGTCTCGTGGTAAAACGCTCGATAATAGCGAAATTCAGCGTCTGAAAAGTAACTCACCACTGGGTGAATTGCTTGCAGGGGCGCTTTATGTTCGCCATAAACCGCGTGAAGTCATTAAAGAACGCATTGAAGATGTGGGTCGTCATGTCAGTCATGAGCTGAATCGTTTTTTACCCACATTAGGCACGATCGCTTCCGTTTCGCCATTGCTCGGTTTGCTCGGCACAGTAACCGGTATGATTACCATGTTTTTAACTATTTTAGAAACCGGCGTCGGTGATGCCAATCAATTGGCTGGCGGCATTGGTCAGGCCTTGATTTCAACCGCTGGCGGGCTTTGTATTGCTATTCCTACGCTGCTTTTGCACCGCTATTTTCGCGGTAAAGTGGCAGGTTACGTGATTGAGATGGAAAAAGTGGCCATGAATTTGCTCGATGTGCTTGAAGCTAAACAGGCGGAGTCGGTTAACGATGCGCTTTGATACTTCAAGCTCTGAAGATGACGTTGAAATAAATTTAACAGCACTGATTGATGTTATTTTTACGCTTATTATTTTCTTTGTTATAACCACCAGTTTCAACAATCGTTCGGCATTAAAAATTAGTTTGCCAAGTAGCCAATCCAGTGAAGTTGAAGAAGCGCGCCTTCCACTCACCATTATCATTGATCGCACTGGCAATTATTATGTGGGTGACACAGCCCTGGTGCAAAAAGACTTGGCCAGTTTAAAGCAAGCCATTGCACTCCAAGCCGGCACCGATAAAAGCCGTACCTTGATCATTCAAGCCGATGCGGCAACAAGCCATCAATCGGTTATTACCGCCATGGACGCAATCGGCCAGTTAGGCTTCACTCGAATTTCAATGGCAACCACGCCGGAGAAATCCAGTGAAAAATAATCCAGTAAAAAATCCAGAAGTGTGGACGACCTACAAGCGCTTGCTTGGTTATAGTCGGAAGCATTGGAAATTTATGGCTTTTGCATCAATGGGTATTGTTGTCGAAGCAATGTCGGCAGGTGCTTTCACCATGCTGATGAAGCCGATGATTGACCAAACCTTTGTTGCGAAAAATCCTGAAGTACGTTGGGTCTTGCCATTGTCAATCATTGGATTGGTTTTACTGCGCGGAGCCGCCAGCTGGATTAGCGACTATGGCATGGCTAGAGCGGGCAAAGGGGTCGTCTTAGATTTAAGAAAGCAGGTCATGTCGAAGTTTTTAAGAATGCCCAGTAGTCTTTTCGATCAAGAATCTGTTCCAGCTTTGGTTAGCCGTCTTAATTATGATGCTGAACAAGTTGCACAAGCCAGTAGTGAAGCCATTAAGAACGCCTTAACCGACATTCTAACCATCATGGTTTTGATTGGTGTGATGATGTTTGTTAGCGTCAAAGTTACTTCGGCTGTTCTCATTATTGTGCCAATCATGGCATTTATTGCCAGTCGTGTCGCCGGTCGCTATCGCCGAATTAATCGTGGTATCCAGGAGGGTTTTGGGCATATGGCCCAATCAGCAGAGCAAACCTTATCGGCACAACAAGAAGTTAAAATCTACGGCATGCAACAATCTGAAGAAAATCGTTATGCAGATTTAGCGCTTACCAATCTCCGATTAGGTGTGAAAGTTGAAGCAACACGCGCCACTGCATCAGCCATTGTGCAACTGATGGCTGGCCTAGCTTTAGCTTTAATTCTGGTGTTGGCCAGTGCTGAAGCGGTGCAGGGCAGAATGACTGCAGGGTCATTCGTTACCTTAATGACATCCATGATGGCTTTGTTGCCATCTTTGAAACGATTAACCAATGTCCAAAGTATTGTTCATCGTGGGGTTGCTGCTAGCGAGCGACTTTTCGGAATCATTGATCAGCCCGATGAAGCCGATCATGGCGTGATGGCAATCGATCGTGCTAAAGGTTTGATAGTTTACGAAAACGTGTCTGTTCAATATAACAATCAAGAACGCGCCGCATTAAGTAGTTTGTCGTTTACCGCAAAACCTGGGACTGTTACTGCAATCGTTGGTCGTTCGGGCAGTGGTAAGTCCACTTTAATTCGCTTGTTACCGCGCTTTTATCAGCCTAATGCTGGGCGTATCCAACTGGATGGCATGAATATTGATGACATTAGCTTGGCTAGTTTACGTCGCCAAATCGCATTGGTTAGTCAGCAAGTGATGTTATTCGATGAATCGGTGCTAAGCAACGTTCGTTTCGGCAAATCGGATGCCAGCGAAGAAGCGGTATGGAAGGCTTTGATCGCGGCTAATGCCGAAGAATTTGTGTTGAAATTACCCGAAGGGATTCATACCCATATTGGTGAACGTGGCAATCGACTCAGTGGCGGACAAAAACAGCGGCTCGCCATTGCCCGTGCCATCTTAAAAGATGCGCCTATTCTTATTCTTGATGAAGCCACTGCCGCATTAGACAATGAGTCTGAACGCTTGGTACAAGAGGCTTTAGCGCATTTAATTCCTGATCGGACGACGCTGATTATTGCGCATCGATTATCAACTGTTGAACACGCGGATCAGGTGCTTGTTCTGGATGAAGGTCGTTTAGTGGAAGTAGGTTCTCATTTAGAGTTGTTAGCTAAGGGTGGTTTATATAGCCATTTGCATAAAATGCAATTTAGGGAATCGGAATCAACATAATGCCAAGCTTGGAGTCTTGGCTAACAAAGCAGTGGTACAGTGGAGAGAAACCAAACTTCATACTGCGTTGCCTGTCTTTTTTATATCGATTTTGCTTACGCTTTCAAAAATCACAAAGTACAGAAAAATTAGGCGTGCCTATCATTGTGGTTGGCAACTTCACAGTGGGTGGCTCTGGTAAAACGCCATTAATTATTGCCTTGCTTGAACAATTAAAATCACGTGGATTCAAACCTGGCGTAGTTAGTCGAGGCTATGCAAGGCAATCAAAATCTGCCATTTCAGTTGTGCCCACAACACCCGTGCATGAGGCAGGTGATGAACCATTGCTCATCGCTAAAGTGGCCAATGTTCCCGTGCGGGTTGACGTCAATCGATTGCAAGCAGCCCAATTTCTGATTGCACAAGGTTGCACCATTATTGTCTCTGATGACGGATTGCAACACCGAAACTTACCGCGCAACATAGAAATTGAAGTTGTTGATGATCAGCGTGGTTATGGTAATGGCATGTTATTGCCCGCAGGGCCGCTACGTGAGCCGGTTCGGCCAGTTTCTATGCAAGTTAGGAATGCCAGCGCCGTTGATACTGCACAGAGTTTTGCCATGCATTTACAAATGCAACATTGTATTCAGCTCAATGGCTTTGATTCGCTACCATTAACATACTTTTCTGGGCAGAGCGTTTTTGCTCTGGCTGCTATTGGTCATCCGCAACGATTTTTTAATGCGCTTAAAGCATTCAATATTACGGTCTCTGGCATTGCACTTGCTGATCATCAGCCAATAACGCTTGCCGATTTCCCTGACCAAGGTATCGTCTTTATAACTGAAAAAGATGCTGTAAAATGCACGAATATTAAACGCAAAGATGTTTGGGTTGTGCCGGTACTAGCGCAGCTTTCAAATCATTTTTATGACGAATTATTTAATAAAATAGGTGCTGCCCAGGGTGATGTATGATTGATTTTATTGTGGCTATTCCTGCTCGCTATGCATCGACAAGGCTTCCTGGCAAGCCACTTTGTTTGATTGCTGACCAGCCAATGATTGTGCATGTGGTTAATCGCGCATTAGCCGCTGGCGCAAAACAAGTGGTTATTGCAACCGATGACCAACGTATTGTTGATGCCATTAATATCCAAGGGGTTACTGTTTGTTTGACATCCAAAGATCATCAATCCGGAACTGATCGATTAGCCGAATGTGCGAGCTTATTGCACTGGGCTGACGATCAAATTATTGTCAATCTGCAAGGCGATGAGCCGTTTGCTCCAGCTGCTGGAATACGTCAGGTCGCCAGCGTTTTGGCACAATCTAGCAGTGAAATGGCGACCTTAGCTTGCGCATTACATTCGAATGAGCAATTTAACAATCCCAATGTGGTTAAAGTTGCGCGAAGCTCAGATGGCAGAGCACTGTATTTCAGTAGAGCGCCAATACCTTACGTAAGAGAGAACCTCGCCAATGCATTTAATAAATCGCTAAGGCATATTGGAATATACGCTTATCGCGCTGGTTTTTTGAAAAAATTCAGCACGCTTGCTGTTAGTCCTCTTGAACGCTATGAGTCTTTAGAACAACTCAGAGTGCTTGAAAATGGCTATACGATTGCAGTAGAGGTTGCTATTTCTGAATTTCCATCTGGTGTTGATACAGCAGAAGATTTAGAACAGGCTAATTTATATTGGAACACGCATCATGTTCATTCATAAGCTGTTTCGCTATACTATCTATGCAGGAGATATTTATGGAACAAATTAGCGCACTTGAATTGCCACTTGATTTGGAATGGCTCAATGCAGACCCACAGAGTCTTTCCATTCATAGTGGGCGTGTCATTGTCTTACTTTTTTGGAATGCCTCCTCGGTTTATAGCCATAACGCGTTGTTAGATCTATTGCATTTACAACATAAATACCCAGAATCTTTATCTGCGCTAGCAATCCATATTCCTAAATTTAAAGCAGAACTTGATAATAAAATAGTTTCAGATGTAATTAGTCGATTGGATGTTCAATTGCCAGTAGCCAATGATAAAAGTTTCTCTACCTGGCAATCCTACGGTATTGAATCTTGGCCTACGTTTGTAATTATTGATCACAATGGCTTTCTGGTTGATAAAATTTCTGGTGATATGCAGTTTAAACTTCTCGAATCTACCATTTCTGGGCTTGCTAAAGAAGTTTCAAGTGATTTAAAAAATAAAACCAAGACGATGCAGGTGCATCCAAAAACGAAGTTTTTTGGTGTTTTAAATAATCCCTGCGGTTTACTTTTTAATAACGGTCTGTTGTACATCGCAGATACTGGCAATAACCGTATCTTGGAATGCACCGTTGACGGCCATATTAAGCGAGTTTTTGGTAATGGCTTGGCTTTGAACATGGATGGTATTGCTTCCGAAGCAGCATTCAATCGGCCAGTTGGTTTGTGTCTAGCGCGTGATCATTTATACGTAGCTGATACCGGCAATCATGCCATTCGGCGAGTGCGACTGCTAGATGGTGTAGTGGATACGTTGTTAGGTGATGGAAAGGCAGGCACGCCTAATGAACAAATAGTCAGTGTTTTCCATGAGGTTCAGCTAAATAATCCAACTGCTGTTAGTGTCATTGATGACATTTTAATCTTAGCTGACTCCGGTAATAATAGTCTTTGGATGTTTAGTTTAATCAGTCGAAAGTTTTCATTGTTAGCGGGTAGTTCTAAATTAGGTCTTGTCGATGGAATTGGCTCCAAGGCTGAACTGGCGCACCCATTAGCTATATCGGGCTCAAAAAATTATTTATATCTTATTGAAGGAAGTAGCTCATCGATTCGCACGGTTGCCGTGCCTGAAGGACGTGTCAACACGCTAGTTGGACACGGGCTATTTAAATCTGGCTCTAGCGATGGTATGAAGCTAAATGCATCGCTTCAACATCCTAGCAGTTTAGCTGTTGATGAAAATCGTGGCTTAGTTTGGATAGCTGATAGCTATAATCGAAAAATACGAATTTTGAATATAACTAATAACGCATTGTCAAATAGTACAATGCCATCTCATTTCGTGAATCCAAGTGCGCTCTCGCTCGGTGATGATTCACTTTGGATTGCTGATAGCGGTGCAAACTATATCTATCGTTATTATATTGCTACCGATTATATTGCTCGCATTACGATTCTGCCTTGATGAATTGATTCATGCAGGATTTGTCAGAATATGCATTTGATGGTAAGCGCTTCGTTCAAGATTTATCGAATGCGCCAGGCGTTTATCGAATGTATGGAGCAGAAGAATTATTGCTATATGTGGGCAAAGCTAATAATTTAAAAAAGCGCGTTGCCAATTATTTTCGTGAAGACATCGAATCGCGTCGAATTGCTTTAATGGTGAAGCAAATTAAACGCATGGAAGTTACGGTTACCCGGACTGAATCGGAAGCGTTGATTCTTGAAAATCAACTTATTAAATCATTAAAACCTCGTTACAACATTTTATTGCGCGACGACAAAAGCTATCCTTATATCATCATCAGCGATGAAACATGGCCTCGGATTTCGGTTCATCGCGGCTCAAGAACTCAAACGGGCCGCTATTTTGGGCCATATCCAAGTGTTGTTTCAGTTCGCGACACCTTAGATTTAATGCAAAAAATATTTCGTTTGCGTACTTGTGAAAATGCTGTATTTCGTAATCGCTCGCGTCCGTGTTTGCAACATCAAATTGGTCGCTGTAGCGCGCCTTGTGTTGGTTTCATTAGCCCAAGAGAATACGATGAGAGCATCAAACAATCGGTATTATTTTTGCAAGGCAGAAGCTCGGAATTGGTTGATGAATTAACTTCTAAAATGGATTCGTCAAGCCAGCGTTTAGAGTTCGAGCAGGCAGCGCATCTGAGGGACACCATTGCAAGTATTCGCAAGGTGCAAGCTAAGCAATATGTGGAAGGTGATCAAGTTGATATGGATGTGTTGGCTGCGGTCATCGAAATGGGTACGGCCTGTGTGATGAGCTTAAGTTTTCGCAATGGTTTAAGTTATGGCACGCACGCTTATTTCCCCAAATGCAACGGTGCCGAAACGGTTGAAGAAGTGCTTTCTGCTTTTGTTAGACAATTTTATTTAGAACGAACACCGCCTAAGGAAATCATACTCAGTCATAGCATTGAGGATCAGGCCTTATTGCAAAGCGTGCTAACCGATTTAGGCAAACGAAAAGTTGAAATTAAATCGCAAGTGCGTGGTGAGCGGGCGCGCTTTTTAGAAATGGCCATGCATAACGCGATACTTTCGCTTGCCACCGAACGACATGGCAAACAGAACCAAGCGCAACGTTTATTGGCCCTGCAAAAGCTACTTGGTTTAACAAATGCACCACAACGCATTGAGTGTTTTGATATTTCCCACACCATGGGTGAAGCTACCGTTGCCTCAAATGTGGTGTTCAATGAGGAAGGGGCTGTTCCTAGCCAATATCGGCGTTTCAATATTTCGGACATTACCCCTGGCGATGATTATGCGGCCATGCATCAAGCTTTAACGCGTCGATTTAAACGAGCTATCGACAATGGCATTATGCCAGACCTACTACTCATTGATGGAGGGGAAGGGCAATTAACACAGGCGCGTGATGTATTGACTAATTTAAATATCAGTACCGTTGTATTGGTTGGCGTTGCTAAGGGAGTAGAGCGTAAAGCCGGTGAAGAAACACTCATCCTTCCAGATGGCACGCACATGAAGCCAGGTGCTGACTCCTTAGCTTTGCAATTAATACAACAAGTACGCGATGAAGCACATCGTTTTGCCATAACCGGGCATCGTGGCAGAAGACAAAAAACACGTGATACGAGTACACTAGAACAAATTAACGGCATCGGTGCAAAACGTCGCTCCAATCTTCTAAAACACTTTGGGGGTTTGGCCGGTTTAAAAGGGGCAGGTGTGGAAGAAATAGCGCGAGTCGAAGGCATTAACCTAGCTCTAGCAGAAAGAATTTATGCCAATTTACACGGCATTGATTTGGTGCCCTGATGACTATTACCATTCCAACGTGGTTAACCATCTTTCGAATTTTGACTATTCCAGTCATGGTTGCCACTTTTTATTGGGATCACCCACAAAGTCATCTCATTACTACGGCAGTGTTTGCCATCGGCGCTTTAACTGATTGGTTAGATGGCTGGATTGCACGTCGCTTTAATATGTCTTCTGCTTTCGGCGCATTTCTTGATCCAGTGGCTGATAAATTAGCCGTGGTCATCACGCTTTTTATTATTGTAGAACGCCACCATACGGCTTATATGGCATTACTAGCAGCAGTGATTGTTGGTCGCGAGATTGCAATTTCATCATTACGGGAATGGATGGCGCAAATGGGTGCGCATGGTTTGGTTAAAGTTGCTGGGCTTGGCAAGATCAAAACCATCTTTCAGATGGTGGCGCTGAGTTTCTTGCTTTTACAAGAAAATATATTTGGCTTGCCGATCTTTTTAATTGGCCAAATATTGTTATCTATTGCTGGCGCGTTAACGTTATGGTCAGGTTGGGACTATCTGCGCGCTGCTTGGCCTAGCTTACAAAAGTAAAAAAAATGCTAATTAGTGTTGACAGGAATTGGCAAAAAAATGATAATAGTCATCTCCCGCGGGAATAGCTCAGTTGGTAGAGCACGACCTTGCCAAGGTCGGGGTCGAGAGTTCGAGTCTCTTTTCCCGCTCCAGTTTATTAAACCTCGGTTCGCCGAGGTTTTTTATATTTGATAAGACAGTTTACTGTTTTCGGGTTAAAATCTAGATCACCGGCCTGGTGGTAGAGTGGTTATGCAGCGGCCTGCAAAGCCGCGTACGCCGGTTCAATTCCGGCCCAGGCCTCCATATCTAGTAATGCCTCCTGCCCTGGTGGCGAAATTGGTAGACGCATGGGACTTAAAATCCCCCGGTAGTGATACCGTGCCGGTTCGAGTCCGGCTCAGGGCACCATTAACCTCCAGCAATGGGGGTTTTTTGTTCTCTGCAATTCATGAGTGCTATGATTTCAGTTAATTGCCACTTCAATTTGGAATTAGCTAATGAGCAATCATTTACGCATAGAAGCCTTCTTTGATACCAACACGTCAACATTTAGTTATTTACTGCTAGATGAACTGAGCAAAGAAGCTACCATTATTGATAGTGTTTTGGATTACGATCCAAAATCTGGGCGAACCAATGCCAGTTCCGCTGATAAATTGCTGGCTCGCCTTGCAGAGCTAGGCGCTACACTTCGTTGGATTCTAGAAACGCATGTACACGCAGATCACCTTTCTGCAGCGCCATATTTAATGCAATCGGCCGGTGGGCAAAGCGTGATTGGTGCACAGATTGTTCAAGTGCAGAAGGTATTTGCAAAATTGTTTAATCTTAATGATGAGTTCAAGCGCGATGGTAGCCAATTTAACCGTTTAATCCATGATGGCGATGAGCTAGAGTTTGGGCCATTCAAAATACGCGCTATGCATACGCCAGGCCATACACCAGCCTGTATGACTTATTTGATTGATGATGGTATTGAGCTGCATGCTTTTGTGGGCGATACCTTATTTATGCCCGATTACGGTACGGCGCGCTGCGATTTCCCCGGTGGTAGCGCTGAAGATTTGTATCATTCAATTCAAAAAGTATTGGCTCTACCTGAAAACACTAGATTGTATATGTGTCACGATTACCCGCCAGCCTCACGAAGTGCTGAATATCTAACCTTGGTTAAAGATCAAAAATTGAAAAACATCCATGTACACAATGGCAT
>JAGNUI010000057.1 GCA_017987065.1 Arenimonas sp. | reverse complement strand
TAACGCGCTCGGGCACTAAATGATTTAACTCGCCGGCCTGCACGATTGCACGCATCAGTTGTAGCGTTTCATCAGCAATATGAAAACCCAAGGATGCAAATCGCGCCATAAAACGTGCGCCGCGCAAAACGCGCACCGGGTCTTCGCTAAAGGCCGGAGAGACATGACGAATGATCCTAAGTTCAATATCGCGTTGGCCATGGTAGGGATCAATCAGCGCGCCATGCTCATCTTGCGCAATGGCATTCATGCTGAAATCGCGACGTGCTAAATCTTGTTCTAAAGTGACGGAACTATCGGCATGAAAAACAAAGCCTCGATAACCCGGCGCCGTTTTTCGTTCGGTCCGTGCTAGAGCATATTCTTCGCCGGTTTTAGGGTGTAAAAAAACCGGAAAATCGGCACCCACTGCTTTGAAGCCTGCAGCTTGCATAGATTCTGGCGACTCACCGACCACCACATAATCACGATCACCGGCTTTTAAACCAAGAAGATTATCGCGTACGGCGCCACCCACTAAATAGTTTTTCATGGCTTGGTGCTAACTTTAGGGCAATAGAACTTAATTTTACGACTCGTATTGAAATCACCAAGCATGCGATTACTAATCGGCACAATGGGATTGTTCAAACGCCAATCGTAAAGCACGCTGAATGCTAAAACTCGGGCAATATATTCGCGGGTTTCTTTATAGGTTACCGTTTCAATCCAAAAATCCGGATCAAGATTGGGTCGCTGTGTTTGCCAGCGATTGACAGCCGTTGGTCCGGCATTATATGCACCAATGGCTTGATAGGCTTTGTTTGGATACGAATTCATTTCGTTACGCAATGCCCCAGCGCCCAATTCAATATTGATGTCAGGATTGTATAAAGACTCCGCACCTTGCCAAGGAATGGCATTTTTTAATGCGATGGCCTCGGCGGTACTGGGAATCAGTTGCAGCAAACCACGAGCATTGGCACTGGATTGCACATCGGGCATAAAAATACTTTCAGCGCGCGCATGTGCCATCAGCCATGAAGGATTGAGTTGGAATCGGGACGCTGCATTTTTAAAAGCTTGTTGATACGGCAGGGCAAAACGCAAGCTGTAATAGCGCTGATTATCAGGAGTGTTTTCAAGCGAGAATACCGCCCGATCATACCAGCCGATTTGTTGCGCCATTGCAATGGCTTTCGGTTTTTGTTCGTCGGACAAAGATTTATAGGCAGCGTTCCACTGCCAAATCGCATAATTGGCTTCATTGAGTTGCCAGAGCATGAAAGCGCGTTGAATACCTTCATTGTTTTTTAATGATTTTAAATCTTTAGCATTAATCATCGGTTCAATTGGGCAAAGTGCGTAATCGGCTTGAATACGATCAGCTGCTAGCCAGCCATGAAAGTTAGACGATTGGCTAACTTTTTGATACAACGCAACTGCTTCCTTTTTTCGATTGAGGCGCTCTAATACTCGCGCTCGAAAATAGAGCCAACGATCTTCTTTTTGTTGTTCGGGAAGTAATTGTTCAAAGCCAGCTAAAGTGTTGCTGTCATTATTTTGAGTAAACAGGAAGCGCATATACCATTCGCGTAAATTGGCACTACGTTGTTTTTCTGGCACGGCAAAAAAACGGGCCTCTGCATTATCTTGATAATTAACCAAACTCCATAATGCAATTTCTGATTGCACCGCAATTTTTTGTTCAGTGCTTAAGCTGTAATTCATCGCAACACTGGCTAGTAAATTTTCCGCCTGAGTGGTATCGCGCTTCGCTAGCGCTAGTAAGCCTTTAGTGAGAACTGCGCGTGTGCGGTCATTATTTGGCCAAGTCTCTGTAGGTAGTTGTGCATTGTTGATAAAAGCAAGGTATTGGTCGAATTGTATTTTATCGGCACCGGTAAAACGAGTACTTAACTCTGAAAACTCATTGCTATTGTTGGTCAGCTGATTATCAAAGCGTTGCCAGTTTTGTGTGGCAGTCAGTGGTGCAAGTTTATTTAATGCCGCAATAACGGTTAGGCATGCCGTTGGAAGTTGTGCTTCTGTTTGCCAAATGCCCAAAACATCTTTCTGCCATTTTTCATTGCCAGCATTATTACTGCTCGCCATCAGTAGAGCGCAGCGGTTACTTAATGCATCACTGGGATGTAAGGCTTGCCAACTCACAATACCTTGCCAATCTTCACGCCGGATTAATTCATTGCGCCACTGAATAATCAGCCAGGTATTCGCTGGGTCATTGGCTTGATTGCCAATGGCATTCAAAACTTGATTTTGTGTCGCTGTGCTTATGGTTTGCTTCAAATTTATGGCGTTTAACCACGGCAATAAAGGAGTCTTTTTAAGTCCCTGCAGTGTTGTCTCTTGCAGGGTGCCATTTTTCGCTTCTGCAAAAGCAATGCGAAGTTCTGCTTCCTGAGGGAGGTAATTCTGCGCACAGGCATTCTGGCTGAGTAAACACAAGCCTATAATGGCAAAACTGGCATGGAGTAATTTAAACAAAATGATGCCTTTCAAAATAATACATATAGGTTAAGGATATGGTGATGTGGTGGATTTATCCAGTCTTGGGTGTGGCAGCAGGTATCTTGTCAGGACTGTTGGGTATTGGAGGCGGGCTTTTATTGGTGGGAGCGCTCATTCTTATTTTACCAAGCCAAGGCGTGCCTGAATCCATTGTTGTTCCTGTTGCTTTGGCGAGCTCTTTGGCCAGTATCGTATTGACAGGACTGTCCTCGGCGTGGGCGCATCAAAAACGGGGCGCGGTTTTGTGGCCAACGGTTGCTTGGATTGTGCCGGGTTTGTTGCTGGGCGCAATTGTAGCCAGTATTGGCGTTGCCACGTGGGCAGGCCCTAATTTGCGCTGGGCTGTTATTGCCTATTGCGTACTCGTTGCAGTTCAACTTATCAGCCAATGGCCGTCCGCTAAATCAATTCATGATAAACCTGTAGTTGGATGGCCTTGGACTGTCACCGGGCTTGCTATTGGCGCGGTATCTTCCGTGGTGGGCATTGGTGGCGGCAGTATGACCGTGCCAGCGCTGATTCTGCGTGGTGTGCCAGCGGTGAAAGCGGTCGCTACATCCGCGGTCTGCGGCGTGTTTATTGCATTAGCCAGCGCGCTAACCTATAGCCAACTTTCAACAACGCAAACGATGCCGGCATATTCTCATGGTTTCGTTTATCTGCCCGCAGCATTGGGTGTTGCCAGTGCTTCTATTTTATTTGCACCGCTAGGCGCACGTTGGGCGCATCAATTGCCGGCCGTATGGTTGAAGCGGATATTCGCCATTTTTTTACTGGTGATGGCCAGTTTGCTTGCTTTGAAAGCATAGTCAACAAAGCTGAGCCATGTGGCACAGAAATCTTTGCTTAAAGATTTGCTTGTGGCAATTCAACTTCTAAAGCAATGGCCAAGTGGTCTGAGCCAGCAGCAATGTGGGTTTGGTAGTTTGAGCTGTTCATGCCGCCTACTAAAACATGATCTATGGCTCGGTTTGCTGCCCAGCTCGGAAAAGTGGGCAAGGTTAGCTCTGGAATTTGCAAACAGGTCGATTGAAATAAGCGGCTCATTTCGGAAGCGTATAGGCCGCAATTAAAATCGCCCATTAAGATCAGGCGTTTTTTGTCCGAAAGCAACTCAGCCAAATACGCGATTTGAATGCGCCGCGCACTGGCGCTCAGGGATAGATGGGTCACAGCGACATGCCAGTTTGCATCGCCATGGCCAAACTCAGCCAGCAAAACGCCACGACCGGGTATTCGACTCGGCAAAACATAATGATCTATTTTGCTAGGCTCATGGCGCGATAGTAAGGCATTGCCAGACGATGCGAATCGG
The DNA here is from genome assembly GCA_017987065.1 of Arenimonas sp. Taxonomy (GTDB): domain Bacteria; phylum Pseudomonadota; class Gammaproteobacteria; order Xanthomonadales; family Xanthomonadaceae; genus Arenimonas. Next base: position 4,431 of record JAGNUI010000057.1, on the reverse strand, counting down.
CTAAAGCGGCGTGTTGCTTGATGCGAACTAAAGGGAAAATTAGCTTTTTCCGCCAAATAATCGGATTGATTGGAAAAGCCTGAGCGCATGCTACCAGGGTCACATTCTTGCAAACCGACCATATCAAAATATTGATAGGTTTGCGCCAAAGAGTCTAAATTTTCACGTTTGCCATTTGGCAAAATATGTGACCACGAGCGGGTCACATATTCACTGTAAGCGCGCGTGATTGAGCCAGCTTGAATATTGCTACTGATGATTTTAAGTATTGAAGTGCTCATGAAAAGAAAACCCCGGCAAGCGGGGTTTAAATCATTTAGCTTTTACAGCGGCTGCAGGTGCTACTGATTTATTTGCAGCTCTTTCTCTTTGTACTAAGAAATCAGTTGTTTTAAGCATACCTTGCTGGCCACCGCCTTGGCCGCCGAGCACGCGGTATTTGCCATTAACGATAATCGATGGTGTTGAATTAACACCGGCGCGCAATGCAAATTGACGCGCACGATTGAGCTTTGAGCTTACTGTGAAACCATTCATGGCTTCTAACATTTTGCTTCGGTTTACACCAAGCTTTGCGTAAACATCCGCTAGATCTTCAAGGCTACCGGTTTTAACCGTCTTGTCGATAAAAAATGCTTTAAACATCGCGTCGTGGGTTTTAGCTAAGACACCGAGTGATTCGGCAGCAAAAAAGGCGCGTGCAGAATTATCCCAAACGCCACCAAACACAGCAGGCACATAGACAAATCGAACATCGGCAGCTTGTTTTTTCTTCCAAGCATTGACCAGTGGTTGGAATTCAGCGCAATGAATGCAAGAGTAACTGAACACTTCAGCAACTTCGATGCCGCCTGTGCCCCAGGTTGGCTGGGCTGGCGATAAAACTACGTAGTCTTTGCCAGCTACTGGAATGCCTGGGCTCAATTGGGCGTTTATTGAAAGTGGTGCTAATAACAGCATTGCAAATAAAATACGGCGTAACATGACTACTCCTTGATTAAAAACAAAGCCGACAACACATCATGCTATCGGCTTGCTGAACTGATGCTGTCAAAACATAGAATTATTTCTTTTTCTCAGCCTTGTCAGCCTTATGTAAGCCTTGTAAATAAGTAGCTAAACCTTGAATTTCTTCAGTACTGAGGTTCTTAGCTACTTGAGACATAATCACATTGGCATTTTTATCTTTACCCCACACCATGCCATCATGAAATGTTGTAAGCGTTGCAGCCGTGTAGGTGGCATGTTGACCGCCCAAAGCAGGATACGTTGGTCCTGGCATGCCGGCACCCGTTGGGCCATGACAAGCCATACAGGCTGGAACACCCGTGCTTGGGTTGCCAGCACGATAAATTTTCTCGCCAACTTGATAGAATTTTTTACCAGCGTTCGGGCCGCTAGCAATCACGCTATCATCGGCTACACCGGCAATAATTTTTTGCGTGCTGTAATAGGCGCCAATATCACGCATATCTTGTTCTGTTAAGGCGGCGGCCATGCCGAGCATAATTGGGTTTGCGCGCTCACCGGATTTAAATAATTTCAGCTGACGCCAAATGTATAGTTCGTGCTGACCGGCCAATTTAGGGTAGATATCAACGGTTGAGTTGCCGTCCAATCCATGACAGGCAGCGCAAGCGCCGGCTTTCGTTTGCCCCGCTTTTGGATCGCCAGCTTTTGCTGGGCCGGTATCTACCGCTAAAACAATAGGGGCTGCTGCAACAACAGGGGCTGCTGCCACTGGTTCTGCCGCTGGTGCGGTTGTATCAGGCGTGGTTGCTTGCTGAGCAATTGCAGTAGTAACCACAAATGCGGCGCTTAAAAGTGCAAGACGGGAGAGCTTCATAGGACTCCGAACATAAATTAAGGGAACGTCGAGGTGTTTTTCGATAGATGTTAATTATCCCAGTGTTTACCGGTAACGGTCAATCCGTAACGGGGGTTTTACGCATAAACAAGGGTAGAATAGGCAAAATATATTCAAAGCGAACGTTATGGCGAACTTTTTTGCTCAAGCTGAGTTTGTACTTTCAGCCAATTCCATGGCCAATGTGCCTAAAGACAGCTATGCCGAAGTTTGCTTTGCTGGGCGTTCCAATGCCGGCAAATCGACGGCTTTGAATGCGCTATGCCATCAAGTGGGTTTAGCGCGCACCTCAAAAACGCCCGGTCGCACCCAGCATTTGGTTTATTTTAAAGTGGCCGATGGTCGTTATTTAGTCGATTTGCCTGGCTATGGTTATGCCAAGGTGCCGGAAAATATTCGTGCCCATTGGAAGGCTTTCGTCAATCGTTACTTTGAAATCCGCGAAGCGTTGGTTGGGCTCATTATTGTGATGGATGTTCGTCATCCTTTGCGCGAATATGATTTACAAATGCTGGATTATGCCTTCAAACGCAATTTGCCGGTGCATTGCTTATTAACTAAATCCGATAAAATTGGCCGCAGCGAACAATCGCGCACCATGGCCTTAGTCAAAAAAGAATTAGCCGGCCGTGGTTCCGTACAGATATTTTCGGGATCGTCCAAGCTCGGTGTTGATGAAGCCAGAGCGGTAATTGCCGGTTGGTTACAAAATGCCACACGTCCTGAAGGAATATTTAATGTCAGCGAATGAATCTCCCGTGATCACCAGTAAAGACCAACTGATTCACTTTCATGCCAAAGGCGCTCGACAAAAACAAGATTGGCGCATTGGCACTGAGCACGAAAAGTTTGGCTTTCGTCTTGCAGATCTTCGTCCACCTGAATTTGCGGGTGAACATGGCATCGAAGCATTATTAAAAGGACTGATGCGTTTTGGTTGGCAAGCGGTTGAAGAAAAAGGCTGTGTCATTGCGTTGCTGCGCGATGGCGCGTCAATCACCTTAGAACCGGCTGGGCAGTTCGAACTTTCCGGTGCGCAATTGGAAAATGTCCATCAAACGTGCCGAGAAACTAACGGGCATCTCGCTGAAGTCAAAGCCGTTGCCGACGAGTTAGGTATTGGATTTTTGGGCATGGGCTTTCAGCCGAAATGGGCGCGAAGTGAAATGCCATGGATGCCGAAAGGGCGCTATAAAATCATGCGCGACTACATGCCCAAGGTGGGTAATTTAGGCCTGGATATGATGACCCGCACTTGCACGGTGCAAGTGAATCTGGATTTTGAATCCGAAGCGGACATGGTCAAGAAATTCCGCGTGTCTTTAGCTTTGCAACCCATTGCCACCGCCTTATTTGCCGACTCACCGTTTACCGAAGGCAAGCCCAACGGCTATTTGAGCTACCGCTCGCATATTTGGACCGATACCGATAAAGACCGCACTGGCATGCTCGATTTCGTTTTCGAAGATGGCTTTGGGTTCGAGCGTTACGTCGATTACTTGCTGGATGTGCCAATGTATTTTTCTTATCGGGATAAGCAATACATTGATTGCGCCGGTTTGAGCTTCCGTGATTTTCTGAAAGGTGATTTGGCCACATTGCCCGGAAAATTACCCACCATCAACGATTGGTCTGATCACATGACCACCGCATTCCCGGAAGTGCGCTTAAAAAACTACCTTGAAATGCGCGGTGCTGATGGCGGCCCGTGGCGCCGGTTGTGTGCTTTGCCAGCCTTTTGGGTGGGCCTGCTATACGATCAAGAAGCACTGGATGCAGCATGGGATTTGGTCAAAGATTTTTCGATGCAAGAACGCAATGCGTTGCGTGACGGTGTACCGAAATATGGCCTAAAACTGCCATTTCGCAAGCACACGATGTGTGAACTAGCGATTGAAGCCTTAAAAATTTCGGCATCGGGATTAAAAAGACGTGCTCGCCTGAACCGACACGGTGATGATGAAACCATTTTTTTACACCCCTTAATGGAAATCGCTTTGGCTAATGAAACGCCGGCCGAGCGTAAACTGGCTTTATTTCATGGCGAATGGCAAGGCAATATTGATTGCGTATTTAAACAGTTTGCCTATTAATTTTTATTCGTTTTGCCGCTTCTTGAGCCCATAGCGTGTAAGTTTTGGCGCTTGGGTGAAAGCCATCTTCGGCTATGTATTCAGCTTTCATTGGCGTTTGTAATTGTAAAAATGTGCAATTTGATTTATCTATAATCATTTTTTGCAAGCAGCGATTCAGCTGTTTGGCACGCAAACCAAAAACCCAACGCAGTGGCTGTGGCAGTGCTGGAAAGCAATGCATCGGTGGTAATGCTGTAAAAATAATTTGTTGTGTCGAAAATTTAACGGTCAGCAGTTCGATTATTTGCAGTTGCAGTGCCAGCCATTTTTTTTGTGAGGTTCCACCAGTCACATCATTAACGCCAATAGATATGAGCACGGCATCAAAAACTTTGAGAGGTTTTTTTTCAAGTAGTTCGACAATATTCTGACTCTTAAAACCATTTTTCGCAGATAGTTGCCAGGATAATTTGAAGTTACATGCCAGTT
>JAGNUI010000056.1 GCA_017987065.1 Arenimonas sp. | reverse complement strand
TTTATCGGTTTTGGCTGGCAAACTGGCAAACCTACTTTTGTACGCGCTACAGCAAGTGTGGGTGCGCCAGCCTTCAAGCCCGAAAATTGGGAAGCCAATTTCAGCTTGAAAGACTTGCAAAGCAAAGGTTATACGCCCAATCAAAAAGTGCCAGACATGCCTGCAACCTTATTAACGTTGGAAGGCGCAGGCGGAACAGAACATTGGATAGGCTTTAAGAATTTCTGGGTTATCACCCGATATAATCGCTCGCCGATGTATGCCATGGCGGTTTATCAGTTGTCACAGGAAATTGCTCAAAGACCCTACAACATTGAGCCTGTATCGATTACACCATGAGATTGAATCGGTTAGCTTATTTGTTGGTTTTAGTGTTAGTTGCCTGTAGTACTGCGCCCACTAAACCACAAAAGTCCACTTACACCAATGCAAACCCTCGTCAAGATAGCGATGAGATTGTTGAAACCGAATACACCAGTGTGGCCGAAAATAATAATGCCCAGGTGTGCCGGCAAACCATGCAGCACGATGAACGTAATTACACCGCTGGTGGCTTATATGCACCTGGCATTTCAGACGCCTCACCGCTTGGCGATTTGGACATTAATCAATTACAAGAGCCCACTCCACGCAATGAGCCAAAATCCAAGTATGGCAACAGATCGCCTTATAAAGTGCTCAATAAAAAATATACGGTATTAGATTCAGCAACGGGCTATAAAGAGCGTGGCATTTCTTCCTGGTATGGCACTAAATTTCATGGCCGTGCCACCTCCAGCCAAGAAATATACGACATGTGTCAGTTCAGCGCTGCCCATAAATCGCTACCTATTCCCAGCTATGTTCGTGTAACGCGTTTGGACACGGGGCAATCGGTTATTGTCAGAGTCAACGATCGCGGCCCTTTTCACGAAGGCCGAATCATTGATCTTAGCTTTGCTGCAGCAACCAAGCTGGGCATTAATAAAGTAGGCACAGCGAAGGTTGAGGTGGAGGCAATCAATGTCTCCGATTTGACCAGCGTACCGCCATTGGTGGATGAATCGCATTTAGCATTAAAACAAACTACTTTAGCGCCCGAAACGAATGTATCTAATCGAAGTTTTCTGCAAATAGCGTCTTTTTCAAGTAAAGACAACGCGGAAGCGCTTTTGGAGCGCTTGCAACAAGCGCAAATCAAGAATGCTTTTGTCAAAAAATCACAAGTCAATCATGAATCGGTATGGCGCGTACGCATTGGGCCATTAAACGAGTCTGAAATAGCTGAAACTCAGAATAAATTAAACGATTTAGACCTAAAAGGTCTTCGTGTTAGTTCCGAATAAGCTTAAAATAGGCGGGTAGTAATTCCCCTTATTTGGAGCTCTCATGCAATTCCCCCGTTATTTAGTGGCCAGTGCCGCGCTCTGCGTTGCGGCCGTTGCGTTTGCGCAATCTACGCCAGTACCCAATGCCATGCCAAGTGCATCAGCGACGATACAAATTCCAGCAGCGCCAGTACCCGTTGGCGCGGCCGCATGGTTGGTGATGGATTTTAACAATGGGCAGATTTTGGCTAGCCAGAATCCTGATCAGCGAATGGAGCCGGCCAGTATCACCAAAGTGATGACCTCCTATGTGGTGGCTGCTGAAATCAAATCCGGCAAAATTAAAGCCACTGACCAAGTGATGATTAGCGAAAATGCGTGGCGTGGCGGCGGCGGTGGTACCGACGGCTCAACCAGTTTCTTGCCATTGAATAGCACCGTTAGCCTCGAGGAACTCGAGCGCGGCATGGTGATTCAATCGGGTAACGACGCTGCTATTGCCTTGGCGGAACATGTTGCTGGTTCCGAACAGGCATTTGTTGAACTGATGAACAATTATGCCAAGAAAATTGGTATGAACAACACCAATTTTACTAATCCGCACGGTTTGTCTGATCCCAACCATTATTCAACCGCGCGTGATTTGGCCTTAATGGGCCGCGCGCTGATTCGCGATTTCCCAGTAGCGTATGCTCACAATAAAATCAAGGAATATACGGTCAATGGTATTCGTCAGCACAACCGTAATGGTTTGTTGTGGAAAGATCCTTCAGTCGATGGCATCAAAACGGGGCACACCTCAGCCGCAGGCTATTGTCTGTTAGCCTCTGCTAAGCGTGGTGAGCAGCGCATGGTTTCGGTAGTTCTTGGTATTCAAACGACGTCGTCGGGCGAAGGTTTCCGGTTACGTGAAAATGGCAATTTGGCTTTGCTGAATTGGGGCTTCCGTTTCTTTGAAACACGCACCTTGTATACCCCAGATAAAATCGTTGTGAGTCCACGTGTATGGAAAGGCAAACAAGATGTTGTGGCTCTTGGTGTTGCTACGCCATTTAGCCTCAGCGTGCCACGCGGTAAATTCGAATCCTTAAAAGCCAATATCGACGTGCCTAAACACATCATCGCACCGCTGAAAGCGGGCCAAGCAGTTGGCGTATTACGCATTAGCCTCGATGGTAAAGTGATTGCCAGCACACCTTTGGTTGCCAAAACTGCGGTTGCCGAAGCCGGCTTCTTTGGCCGCTTGTGGGATGGCTTCTGGTTGTGGTGGGATAAGTTTTAATTCTTAATCAGGTTGTAATTGTAAGGGCGGCCCTGGTGGTCGCCCTTATTTATTGCAGGGGCGGGTCCCAGACCCGCCCAATGATTTAATTGAGCGTGATTGTGATTAGGTGAGATTTTAAATGGGCGCGTTTAGAACACGCCCCTACGCCAAATGATTAACCACAAAAAAGCCGGCTTGCGCCGGCTTTTCTTATTGCAAAAGCCCACGATTGAAATCGTGGGCTGGATGAATATTACTCTTCTGTGGTTGGGTCAACGGTTAAGCCACGGCGTTCCAGCAACGGTGCAATATCTGGTTCTTGTTCGGCAAAATCGCGGAACAATTGCAGTGCATCTTTACTGCCACCTTGCGACAACAACTTGGCACGGAAGCGATCGCCGTTTTCACGCGTTAAACCGCCGTTCTTCTTAATCCATGCCACCGTGTTAGCATCCAACACTTCCGACCAGATGTAGGCATAGTAACCGGCTGCATAGCCGCCCATGATGTGGCTGAAATAGTTGGTGCGATAACGTGGCGGAACAGCGGCATAATCTAAGCCCACATCTTTCAATGCTTTGGCTTCATAGGCAAGTACACCATCGGCATTGGGTAATTTATCGGCTGGAACTTGGTGCCATTTCTGGTCAAGCATGGCCGATCCTAAATAAGATGCGGTAGTGAAGCCTTGATTGAATTTAGCCGCTGCAAAAACTTTATCGAGCAATTCTTTTGGCATTGGTTCGCCAGTTTCCCAATGTACGGCATAGTTAGCCAGTACTGAAGGCCAATCCGACCACATTTCGTTAACCTGCGACGGGAACTCAACGAAATCGCGTGGTACGTTGGTGCCGCTGAAATACGGGTATTTCACATTCGAGAACATGCCGTGCAACACGTGGCCGAATTCGTGGAAGGCGGTGTTAGCATCGTCCCAAGTCATCAGCGCTGGCTTGCCTTCAGAAGGCTTGGTTACATTCAAATGGAATGCCACCACTGGCCCGGTGCCCATTAATTCGGATTGATTCACATACGAACTCATCCATGCACCGCCACGTTTCGAGGAACGCGCGTAATTATCAATAACCACTAAAGCAAGGTGCGAGCCGTCTTCATTGAACACTTCGTATACGGTTACGTCTTCTTGATAAACAGGCAAATCAGTGCGTCGCTTGAATGTAATACCGTACAGTTGCGTAGCGGCATAAAATACGCCTTTTTCCAAAACATTGGTTGCTTCCAAGTATGGTTTCAGTTGGGCTTCATCGAAGTCGTATTGGGCTTTACGTACTTTTTCGGTGTAATAGCTCCAATCCCAAGGTTCTAACGCAAAGGTTTTTTCGCCTTTGGCTTTCTGTTCGCTATCAATCATAGCTTGCAACACTGCGCCTTCTTTGCGTGCATTGGCCACGGCTGGCGGCGCCATTTTCTCTAGCATGGCATTGACCGCTTCTGGGTTCTTGGCGGTTTCTTCAGCCATGCTAAATGCGGCATAGCTTGGATAGCCCATAATGGCTGCTCGTTCGGCACGCAGTTTGGTTACTTTTGAAACAATAGCGCGGTTGTCCCAGGCATTGCCGCGAGCACCGCGAGCAACTGACGCTTTATGGATGCGCTCGCGTAGGGCGCGATTATCTAATTGCGGCAGAATTGGCTGAATGGTGGTGTTGACCAACGCAATACGGTATTTGCCGGGCATATTTTTTTCTTTCGCCGATTCGGCAAAACCAGCAATTTGCTCATCGGATAAACCCGCTAATTCAGCACGGTCGCTCACAATAATGGCGGAGTCGTTGACTTCAGCCAACACGTTTTGGCTGAACTGTGTTGATAGAGTCGCCAATTCACTATTAATGGCCTTGACGCGCGTTTTTTGTGCGTCGGTCAAATTAGCGCCAGAGCGCATGAAATCGGTGTAATAGCGCTCAATTAAGCGCACACCTTGTGCATCTAAACCAAGGGTTTCGCGGTTTTTGTGTAAGGTTTTAATGCGCTCAAATAGTTTGGCATTCAGATACACGCTGTCAAAGTGCGCGGCGAATTTTGGTGAGTATTCACCCTCCAATTTATCGATCGCGTCGTTGGTATTGGCAGAAGATAAGTTGAAGAAAACCGTGGTGGCGCGGCCCAAAAGTTGGCCGGCTTTTTCCATGGCAATGATGGTGTTATCGAAAGTTGGCGCGGCTGGATTGTTGGCAATCGCATTAATTTCAGCGGTGTTGTCGGCCATGCCACGATCAAATGCTGGTGCAAAATCGCTGTCCTTGATTTTATCGAACTGCGGATATTGGTAAGCCAACGGGCTTTGTTGGAAGAATGGGTTCATAGTTTGTGCTGCTTTGGTGGTTGTTTCTGCGGCGTGTGCTGAGGTTGTCATCAAACCAAGGCTGGCTGACGAGAGTGCTAAGGCTATGGAAAGGGCTATAGGATTTTTAAACATGGATTGAAACCTTTGTGTGAATTAACCCATCAATTCTAAGCCAATTTGGCTAGTCTGTATGTGCCAAAAGGCATGGGTGTTACTCTGAATGAGGCAATATTGATGAAATGATTGTCATTTAACATAAAAAACTAAGCTACTTACACTTGGGTTTTAGGTGATTAGCCCCGATAATAATAAAATGACTACTGAAACCGAAAAACAACACGGCTTTATATTTCCAGGCATCTTCGAAATTACTGCTATGGGCAGTGCCAGCGCGCAGTTAGAAACGGCTATTCCCCATGAGCTTGAACAGGCGGGCATCACCGTTCTGCATGAAACGGTTAGTTCTAAAACGTCGAGTGCCGGGCGATTTGTATCGGTTTGCATCAGTTTTAAAGCCAATTCTCGTGAAGATTATGAAGCCGCGCACACTGCATTACGCAATCATCCCGAGATAAAGTGGACACTGTAAAACCTGAGTGGACCATTCGCCAGCTCGGCTTGCAACCCTATCAGCCGATTTGGGATGCGATGGAGCGTTTTACTGCGCAGCGTGGAGAAGATGGCGCGGATGAGCTTTGGTTGCTTGAACATCATCCGGTTTACACGCTTGGCCAAGCCGGCAAACCGGAACATATTTTAAACCCAGCGGGTATTGAAGTGATTCGTTGCAATCGCGGCGGCCAGGTGACCTATCATGGCCCGGGCCAGATTGTGGCTTATCCTTTGGTGAATATTCGCCGTTTAGGTATTGGCGTTCGCGAATTGGTGCATCGTATTGAGCAAGCCATTATTGATACCTGTGCCCATTGGCAGATAAGTGCGGAGCGGCGATTAGGCGCTCCTGGCGTGTATGTGGGCGATGCAAAAATTGCGGCATTGGGTTTGCGGGTTCGGCATGGCTGCAGCTTTCATGGCTTGTCTTTTAATATCAACATGGATTTAGCGCCGTATTACGGCATTAATCCGTGCGGATTTACCGGTTTGCAAGTGACGCAAATGCTAGAATTAACAGAGTCTGCGCCCTTGCTTGAGGTTTCGCAGATATTAGTACAGGAGCTTTCCAAACAGCTTGAATTGCAAGCGAAATGGAATGCTGAATTACCCTCAGCTTTAAATCTTGATCCGGTGAGTGTTTGATGTCGAATGATAAAATAATTGCCACAAAAACTATCAGCAGCTTGGAAACGGGCGTCAAGCAAATGGGCGAGAGCAAAATTGCGCGTAGTCCAGTCACCTTTGCAGAAGCGCCTGTTTTGCGCAAACCAAGCTGGATTCGCGTGCGAATTCCGGCCGGTAATGCGGTTGCCAAGCTGAAAGCGCAGCTGCGTGAAAACCGCTTGGTAACGGTTTGTGAAGAAGCGTCATGCCCGAATATTCACGAATGTTTTAGTCATGGCACCGCTACCTTTATGATTTTGGGTGAAGTCTGCACTAGGCGTTGTAGTTTTTGCGATGTGGCGCACGGCCGGCCGAAACCGCCCGATATGGATGAACCGCTGAATCTGGCCAAAACCATTGCCGATATGAAGTTGCGTTACGTGGTGGTCACCTCGGTTGATCGGGATGATTTGCATGACGGCGGCGCCGAACATTTCACCCGTTGTATCAATGAAATTCGCTTATTGAGTCCTCATATCAAAATTGAAATATTAACCCCCGATTTCCGTGGCAAAGGACGTATGGAGCGCGCCTTGGAATTACTGAACCAAGCACCGCCCGATGTGTTTAATCACAATCTAGAAACTGTGCCACATTTGTACGCCAATGTTCGGCCTGGCGCGGATTATCAGTGGTCACTGCGTTTGCTGAAGGAGTTCAAAGCAGCTAATCCGAGTGTGCCTACCAAATCCGGCATTATGTTGGGCTTGGGCGAAACCATGGAACAAGTTCAGCAAACCTTAAAAGATTTACGCGAGCATCACGTGGATATGATTACCGTTGGACAGTACCTGCAACCAACGCCGCATCATCATCCGGTGATGCGTTATTGGACCCCCGAAGAATTCGCTGAAATTGAAATCTACGGGAACCAATTGGGCTTTACCCATGTCGCATCAGGACCGATGGTGCGTTCCAGTTATCATGCGGATCGTATGGCCATGGATGCAGGATTTGTTACCACCTAAACCAACTTATGGCCTATGGTGTTTTTGCGCAATGAGCGCACAATATTTAAATTTGAGATTGATTATGAAAAAACGATACATAGTGGCTTTGTCAGCTGTTCTTCCGTTAGCCATAGCTTTCGCGTCGACTCAAGTTAAAGTCAGTACGCCAATAGCTGATTTGGTGTCCACTGAGTCGCAAGATATGACGGGCAACTTGGTGTATCAATTATTGTCAGGCAGTGATTATGCGTATAAATCTTTGCCCTTAGATGACAACTTATCAGCCAGCATTTATAAGCGCTATCTTGAGTCGCTTGATGATAATAAATTATTTTTTCTACAGTCCGACATTACCCGTTTTGATGGCTATAAGTTTCAGTTGGACGATGCCATTAAAAGCAAAAACTTAGACCCCGCTTATGATGTTTTCAAAGTCTATTTGCAACGTCTTGATCAACGTATTGCTTTTGCGCGCAACGAGTTAAAACAAAATTTCGACTTTACCGCCAAAGAATCCTATCTCTACGACCGTAAAGAGGCGCAATGGGCAAAAACTGAAGCCGAGTTAAATGCGATTTGGCGACAATCGGTGAAGAACGATGTGTTGCGTTTGAAGCTTGCGGGCCGCTCAATGGATGAAATTCGCGTTACTTTAGACAAACGATATAGCAACACCGCTGAGCGCGTGCACCAATTGCGAGCCGATGATGTATTCGAAAACTTCATGAATGCCTACGGCTCTTCAATCGATCCGCACACCTCATACTTGAGCCCGCGTAGCGCCGATAATTTTAATATGACCATGAAGTTATCGCTTGAAGGTGTGGGGGCAGTCTTGCAAGCGCAAGATGATTACGTGGTGTTTCGCACTATTATGCCAGGTAGCCCAGCAGAGAAATCAGGGCAAATAAAAGCCGGTGATCGCGTATTAGCGGTTGGTCAGGGTGAAAAAGGCCCTATGGTTGATGTGGTTGGTTGGCGTATTGATGATGTGGTTGCCAAAATTCGTGGTGATAAAGGCACAGTTGTGCGACTTGATGTGCAATCGGTTGATGTTGGCGCAGACGGCCCACATAAAATTGTGCGCATTGTGCGCGATAAAGTAAAGTTGGAAGAACAGGCTGCCAGCAAAAAAATCATTACTAGCGGTAATAAGCGCATTGGCGTCATTGAACTTCAGGGATTTTACTTGG
>JAGNUI010000197.1 GCA_017987065.1 Arenimonas sp. | reverse complement strand
AGCTCAGTGGCTTGGCGGTAGCGGCTTTATTGCGGCGTTTGTCTGCGGTCTTTTGATTGGTTATTTAATTCCCGCCAACAAACACGAACTACTTGCCACCAACGAACAATTTGGCGAGATTTTTTCGATTATTGTTTGGCTAGCATTTGGTGCTGGAATTGTCGTGCAAGCTTGGCCGTATTTTACCTGGCAAACATGGTTGTACGCATTTGCAAGCTTAACGATTCTTCGGATGATTCCCGTTTGGCTTAGTTTATTAAATACGCCTATTTCTACCGAGCAACGCTTGTTCATTGGCTGGTTTGGGCCACGTGGCTTGGCCAGTATTGTGTTTATGATGATTGTGATACCTTACCAATTAAGCGCCGGCCAACAAATTAATGCCACCATCATTGCCACTATTTTATTGAGTGTGGTTTTGCATGGCTTAAGTGCCAACCCATGGGTAGCCCGATTCAAACAGGCGCAATGATTGCATTTTCAGTGTGATATCTTCAAACTAAGCGGTATATTTACGCGCCTTCGTTTGGAGCTAAACGGTTTTGATTTCAGGTCTGATCACCCCTACCCAACGACAATGGCTTAATTCGCTGTTTTTAGTTATCGCTATGGCCATGTTTAGCCATAGCAGCATTGCCGCTGAACGTTGGCAAGCACTTACACAGCCGGTATTCCAAACCATTGAGCATAGTGCGCGGCCATTAGTTGGGCCGATTCGCGCCACCGCACAAGATCGTGACGGCTATATTTGGCTGGTTTCAGACACCACACTTTGGCGCTGGGATGCGTATCAATTAGTGCAAGTAACATTTAATTTAACCAGTATTAAAAATGGCATCATTCCTGATATCAATATAATCAAATCGGATCCTAACGGCGAATTATGGATTGGCACATCAAACGGCTTATTCCGCATCAATCAAAGCCTTCTAAAACTTGAGCCGGTTGTAGTCAATGCCTTAAATAACCAAACGATTGATCTTATTGAATTTGATTATCGCAATGGCAAAAAGCGGATGTTCCTAGGCAATGAATACCATGTTCTTGAATGGCAGGTAGGCACTCAAACGGTTAATCGTTTGTCACTCGGCACAAATCCTGAAAATCGCGTGCACGCCATGGCGATTGACAGCACACAGCAACTTTATGTTGGCACCACCAATGGGCTATTGATTAAATCATTGGATGAGCCCAGCAATAGCCCGTTACGATTATCCAGCACGATGTCGGTTGAGCGACGGATATCGGCATTGTTCATTGATTCTGCTCAACAACTTTGGATAGGCACTGCTAAAAATGGTGTGTATCTGATTAATCAAAAACAACAACTGCAGGTAATTGCCTTGCCCAAGCAAACCAGCAGCTCCCCATGGATTTACGATATTACTGAAATTCGACCGGGTGTTATCTGGTTTGGTACTTACGGTAAAGGCATTTTGCAGTTCGAATCAGCGGATCAAACCTTCAGCGCAATTCGCCAACAACGTGGCTTGATTAGGAACTTATTAGATAATGACATTTGGACATTTTTCAAAGATAGACGCGGCTTAATTTGGATTGGTACTCGACGTGGCGTTAATATTTACGACCCCTCGCAATCTGCTTTTCATTATGTTCCAGGCGATATGAATGGTCCGAATGGCGTTCGGGATTCGCAAATATTTTCCGTAATAGCCACAAAAGATGACCACCTCTGGCTCGGAACTGGATCCAATGGCATTGAAATCATTCACCCAGAAAAAGGTTATGTGCAACAACTGCAACCTGGGCAGCGTTTTGGCAGTATCCCTATTCCAGATGATGCCATCGAAACTTTATTTTTAGCCGACCAGCAAACCGTTTTAGCTGGTAGCAATTGGAGCACCTTACACATCTCACGGCAACCGCTTTCGGTAAAAGCACTTAGCTTAGAAGGCCGCGATAGTGATGCTTTTTCCGGCGCGTTTGCAAACCATCATGGCAATTTATGGGTTGGCGGTATCGATGGTCTTTGGCGTCTGTCAGGCGTTGATGGAAATGAAGCTATCAATGTTACCAAAGGCAAGCCCGTTGATTATCGCGTTTCAAAATTGTTGTCTACCAAAGATGCCCTTTGGGTTGGTACTTGGAAAGGCTTATATAGCGTTACTGAAAAAAATTCAGCGGTACCTGCTTGGCAAATAACACCGGTCAAAGATACGTTCCTTAATCAGCAATATATTACCGACCTGGCTCAAGATGCCAAGCAGCGAATTTGGGTAGGCACATACAGTGCCGGCCTGCTGCACAACACAGCAGAAGGCATTGCCGGTAATTTGCCATGGCAAATCATTAGTGCCAAGCAGGGTTTGCCCGGCAACTCCATTGCCAGCATTAAAGCCGATCTTATAGGAAATTTATGGGTTGCCACCTCGCAGGGCATTGCAGTCATTAATGTGAATACCCTCAAAATTGATGCAATTCCCTCGGAACAAGGTTCTGCCGCCGCTCCTTATGAAGATGGCGCATTAACCGCCGCGGGCGAAATTGCTTTTGTCGGCAATAATGGCCTGACTATTATTGATCCCAAACTTTGGCAAGCCATTAACTTTAAAGCACCGATTGCACTCAGTAATATTGATAGCAATTCTGATAAAAAACTAAGCCTACAAAAAACCAAAATGGCTGACGGTCAATGGAAAAA
>JAGNUI010000055.1 GCA_017987065.1 Arenimonas sp. | reverse complement strand
TCATCCAGCAAGGTATCAACGCCATGTTGCTGCAGGGTAAGCAAGCAGGCATGCACTTGCTCTGGGTTTTCAAGCAAGGCGCGTTCGGTAATTTCCAGTCGTATGCTTTTAGTTTTGACCTTGTATTGATCGAGCAAGCTTAGAAAGCGTTCAGCAAAATGTATACTACGCAAATGCAATGCTGAAACATTTAGCGTAATGTAGGATCCATTAAAAACAAGCGAGTGCGAGTCTTTACAAACTTGTTCATAGATTTGCCAATCCATTGCATCGATATTACCGGTATCCACTGCCACATCAATAAAATCAATTGGCTTTAATATTCCGCGTACTGGATGTTGCCAACGAATGAGGGCTTCAAAGCCTATCGTTTTTCCGTTATCTAATTGCACGATTGATTGATAGTAAGGCGTAAATTCATGGCGTGGCAACGCTCGGCATAAATCATTTTCAAGATCTAAGGCCTGCGATGCTTGTTCATGCAGTGTTTCATCAAACAAATCAAATCGTTTTCTGCCACTGGATTTGGCGCGATACATCGCCACATCGGCATCGCGCAACAATTCTTCGGGATAAATATAGCGCTGATCAGCAAAAGTAATGCCAATGCTCACTGAGGTAAATAATTCTTTACCTGCAATATGCAAAGGTGCGTCTAATGAATGAATAATACGCTCAGCAATTTGTGTGACGTATTCATGATCTCGGATGTTTTCCAACAAAACGGCAAATTCATCACCGCCTAGTCGTGAGATTAAATCAGGTGCGCGAATACAACTGTTGATGCGTTTTGCCACTTCAATGAGTAGTTGATCACCAACTAAATGACCAACCGAGTCATTCACAATTTTGAAGCGATCTAAATCTAAGAACAGCACGGCAAATATCTTATTAGGATCCTGGTGGTAGATTGCTAATGCTTGGCGAAGACGCTCTAAAAGCTTGGTTCGATTTGGCAGGCCCGTTAAGGCATCATGCAAGGTTTCATGTTTTAGAGCCAGTTCAATGCGTTCGCGCACCGAGATCTGATCACGTAATTCGATATTGGAATGTGCCAGTTCATGGGTGCGTTCAGAGACGCGCAATTCTAGATCGTTGTTTGCGATGCGTAAATTTTCATTGGCAATCCGGCGTTCAAGTGCATTGGCAATATGTATCGCAACAAAGCTGACTAATTCTTTGTCGGTTTCTTGGTAATGGTAGCCGTCTGTGTAGCTTTGCAGAGCAATGACGCCGCTGATTTTTCCTGAAATAAATAAGGGTACGCCAAGCCAACTACTGGACTTTACGCCAGTCACCACCACTTCTCCTTGTTCACTTAACTGATCGATTTCGTGGCGAGTAAGACAAACTGATTTTGCAATGCGAAGCACGTATTCGGTTAAGCCTCGTCCTAATGGGCGCGAACCCGCGGTAAAGTCACGCTCATCAACACAATAGGGAAACTCAAGGCTTTTACCTTCGTCCGCCAGAAAGGCGATGTAGAAATTTTTAGCGTGCAATAATTCAGCTACAATTTTATGAACCGCGGTGTAAAACAGATCAATGGTTTCACTGCTTTGGCTCACTTCGGCAATGCGAAAAAGTGCGCGTTGAAGGCATTCGGCGTGTTGACGGTCTTTAATTTCTTGCTGTAATTCAAAAGTACGTTCATTGATGCGTTGTTCTAATTCATCATGCGCATCCCATCGCTGAAGAACTATTGCAACATGCTGTGCAACATAAGTCAGTAGAGTTTGATCATCATTGCTATAACAGTGATCTGCCTCATAGCTTTGCAACACAATGCCGCCGATTACTTCGCCATGGTTAACCATCGGAACACCAAGCCAATCATGGCTATCAGGGCCTAGGCTTTCGTCTCGCACGATATTTAAGTATTTGGTTAATTCATTTGATTTGTCGTGTAAAGTTTTGCCAAGCTGCAGCATGGCAAGCGTTATGCTATTGGGCATATCCTGTTTATATTTCTTCTTATTCATATCAGGCAAGATTTTATCTTGACTATCGACGAAATATATAAATTGCATGGACTCATCATTCTTGTCGTAGCGCGTGATATAAAAATTATCGGCGTACATCAAGGTACCAACTATCTGGTGTATTTCTTTCAATACTTCATGGGTCTCTTTATCGGAGTTGGCTAAGTCACTAATGGCAAATAAAGCGCGTTGTAACTGTTCGGCTTTCGCGAGTTTTTGAATGTCAATCCGCAAATGCTCTTTATGCATCATTGATTGACAACGTAAGCCTAAATTGTAAAACGACGCTAGCCACTGAGGCTGAAGTCGTGGGTCTGTTTTTTGGTTGTCGAATTCAAAATAGACACTGGCGCCGTGCGCTTCAGATATCGTTAGAATTTCGAGCACATGCGTGGTTGTGCCATTGACTATCTCAGCGTTTTGTCCCTCAGTACATGCTTTTTGCAACAACAACTTCTGGACTTCAATTAGCGCCAAATCAGGCATGCTCTGGCAATGACTAATATCAGGGCGCGATAAACACCAAATAAATTTGGCTTGCCTCGCACCGATCGCTTCAAAGTGCTTGATGGCGGCTTTGGCTAAAGTCTCCATATCTAAGGCCAAAAGCAGAGTTTGGTCAAAGGTATTTTGTTCATTCAAGGCAAGCTTAGGTAATGCCATATTAATACGTTGCCATACTGAATAGCATTCGTCTAGTCTGTGAGAATATTTAAACGAGATCCAGTGTTTCTAATCGCTTAAAGTTCAGCTATTATTAAATTTCAGTTACTGGAGTACATGGCATGCATAGACGTAATTTTTTAGTCGGTTCGGGCTTAGGTTTAACTGGCCTAATGATTCCAGGTTTCGGTCAAGCAATTGCAGCGGAGGTTTTAATTTCCAAAATGGATGTGGGCCAAAAGAAAGCCATGGCCGATTTGGTATTGAACGCTGCTAGAGCCGCCGGCGCGAGTTACTGCGATGTTCGCATTGGTCGCTATTTGCAACAATCCATTCTGACTCGCGAAAGAAAAGTGCAGAGCATCACTAATGCCGAATCGACCGGTGTTGGTATTCGTGTTATCGCCAAAGGCACTTGGGGTTTCGCGGCCACGAGCGATCTCAGTAACGCGGGCATTGTCAAAGCTGCACAGCAGGCGGTCGCCATTGCCAAAGCCAATGCGGTGTCGCAGACCCAGCCTGTTCGTTTGGCGCCAGTCAAGGGTGTCGGTCAGGCAGCTTGGGTCACACCGATTATCAAGAACGCGATGGAAGTGCCTGTTAAAGACAAGGCCGATTTATTATTGTCCGCCAACGCCGCGGCCATGGCAGCCGGTGCCAATTTCGTCAATTCCCAGCTGTTCCTGATCAATGAGCAGAAGTATTTCGCGTCTAGTGACGGCTCCTATATCGACCAAGACATACACCGCATTTGGCCGAATTTTACGGTTACCGCCATCGATAAGGCCAGCGGCAGATTCCGTACCCGCAATGCATTCTCCTCGCCGGTGGGTATGGGTTACGAATATCTTGATGGTGGAAATTCGATAGCACTGCCCAATGGCTTGAAGGCTTACAACGACCGATACGACATCGTCGAAGACGCTGCGCAAGCGGCCCGTCATGCCGTGGAGAAGTTGAAGGCGCCGACCGTCAAACCCGGCAAATACGACTTGGTGCTAGATCCATCCAATCTGTTTTTGACCATTCATGAGAACGTCGGTCATCCGCTTGAGCTAGACCGAGTGCTGGGCTATGAAGCCAATTACGCCGGCACCAGCTTCGCTACGCTCGACAAGCTTAAGAATGAATTCAAGTACGGTAGCGACATCGTCACACTTTATGCCGATAAAATCACCCCTGGCACACTCGGTGCTGTTGGCTATGACGACGAAGGCGTCAAGACCAAGCGTTGGGATTTGATTAAAGATGGCGTTTTGGTCAATTATCAGGCCATCCGCGACCAGGTTCATATTATTGACCAAAACGAGTCGCACGGCTGCTGCTATGCCGATTCATGGTCGAGTGTGCAGTTTCAGCGTATGGCTAATGTGTCATTGGCGCCAGGTAAGACCCCGCTCACAGTAAGCAATATGATTAAAGACGTTGAAAAGGGCATTTATATTCTCGGTCGTGGCTCGTTTTCGATTGACCAACAACGCTATAACGCGCAATTCGGTGGCCAGTTGTTTTACGAAATAGAGAACGGCAAAATCAAAGGTATGGTCGAGGATGTGGCTTACCAAATCCGCACCCCGGAATTTTGGAACGCCTGCAGTGCAATCTGCGATGAAACTGATTTCCGTCACGGTGGTTCGTTTTTCGACGGCAAGGGCCAGCCCGGACAAGTGTCGGCGGTCTCGCATGGTGCCAGCACCACCCGTTTCAGTGGTATCAATATCATCAGCACTGCTCGCTCATTAGGTTAAATGGTCATCTAAACCCAAATCATGACTTTCGGGCTATGCACAGCGTTGCTTGTTTTCGGCTATGATTGATTTTCGTAGCTATTGTTGCCCAGTTCGGTGGGGCTTCGATGGCATTAAAACAAATTATTGGAGGCATCTGTAATGGATAGACGTGATTTTTTAGCCGCATCTGGCATTGGTCTAGGCGGCTTGGTACTCCCGGGATTCGGCAATGCGGTTGCTGCCGAAGTGTTGCTGAGCAAAATGGATGTGGCGAGCAAAAAAGCTTTAGCGAATGTGGCATTGAATGCGGCCACCGCGGCCGGTGCTAGTTATTGCGATGTGCGCATTGGACGTTATATGCGCCAGTTTGTGATTACCCGCGAGACCCGTGTTGAGAATGTGGTCAATACCGAGTCCACCGGTGTCGGTATCCGTGTTATTGCCAATGGCACCTGGGGCTTTGCCGCCACCAGCGAGTTGACTAGCGTGGGTATTGCCAAAGCAGCAAAGCAAGCCGTTGCCATTGCCAAAGCCAATTCAAAATCACAAACCAAGCAAGTGCAGTTAGCTGGCGTAAAAGGCGTGGGTGATGTTGCATGGGCAACGCCGATTAAGAAAAATTCGATGGAAGTGCCAATTAAAGAAAAAGCCGATTTGTTACTCAGTGCCAATGCCGCCGCAATGGCCGCCGGTGCCAACTTTGTAAACTCGGCACTGTTCTTGGTGAATGAACAGAAATTTTTCGCATCAACCGATGGTTCTTATATTGACCAAGATGTGCATCGCATTTGGCCAACATTTACCGTTACATGCATAGACAAGGCGTCCGGCAAGTTCCGTAGTCGCGACAGCATGTCCTCACCAATGGGCATGGGTTATGAATACATGGATGGCGATCGTTCTATCGCTTTGCCAAACGGACTAGTGGTTTACAGCGATTCCTACAATATGAAAGACGATGCCATTGCCGCTGCCAAACAGGCCCAGCAGAAGCTGAAAGCGCCCTCAGTCAAGCCCGGCAAGTACGATCTTGTTCTTGATCCTACGCACCTTTGGCTGACCATCCATGAAAACGTGGGTCATCCACTGGAATTGGATCGTGTGCTCGGTTACGAGGCAAATTTCGCCGGTACCAGTTTCGCCACACTCAATAAACTGAAGGAAAACTTCAAGTACGGTAGCGACAAAGTAACTCTGTTCGCCGATAAAGTGCAGCCAACAACTCTAGGCAATGTGGCTTACGACGACGAAGGCGTTAAGACCAAGCGTTGGGATTTGGTCAAGGACGGCACTTTGGTTAATTATCAGGCTATCCGTGACCAAGTGCATATCATCGACCAAAACGAGTCGCACGGCTGTTGCTATGCCGATTCTTGGTCCAGTGTGCAGTTCCAGCGCATGGCCAATGTGTCTTTGGCACCAGGTAAAACCCCGCTCAGTGTGGCCGACATGATTAAGGATGTTGAAAAGGGCATCTATATCATCGGCGACGGCTCATTCTCAATTGACCAACAGCGTTTTAACGCGCAGTTCGGTGGTCAGTTGTTCTATGAAATCGAGAACGGCAAAATCAAAGGCATGGTCGAGGATGTGGCATACCAGATTCGCACACCAGAATTTTGGGCCGCTTGCAGTGCAATCTGCGATGACAGTGACTATCGCTTTGGCGGTTCGTTCTTTGACGGCAAGGGCCAACCTAGCCAGTCGTCGGCGGTATCGCACGGCTCGAGTACCACTCGCTTTGACGGCATGAATGTCATCAGTACAGCCCGTTCACTGGGTTAATCGACGAATCTTAAGGAGCATTACATGAGTATGTATACAGAACAACAAGCTAAAGCGATTCTTGACAAAGTGCTTGCTTATAGCAAAGCCGATGAATGCACGGCGACCTTGACTGGGGGCTTGGACGGTAACATCCGTTTTGCCCTCAACAACGTTTCCACCAGCGGTATTGTCAGTGATGCCGATTTGGCGGTACAGGTCGCCTTCGGCAAACGCGTCGGCCTCGCCACCATCAATTCATTCGATGATGAATCGCTACGCAATGTCGTCCTGCGCGCTGAGGAATTGGCGCGGCTGGCACCGGAAAACGAAGAGTTCGTGCCGGCTATTGGCAAGCAAAACTACACGGCCAGCAACACCTTCGCACCAACGACTGCAGAAATCATTCCGGAGCAACGCGCCAAGATCGCTGCCAGTTCGATCGCCCAGTGCAAGGCCGAAAATCTTATCGCTGCCGGCTTTATGATTGACGGCGCCGGTTTCATTGCGTTCGCCAACAGCAATGGCAATTTTGGCTATCAGCGCACCACCGACGTCAACTACACCTGCACTGTGCGCACGGAAGATGGAACTGGCTCCGGTTGGGTTGGGCGCAATGTTGAAGACATCAATAAATTCGATGCCGATGAAGCGATACAGGTCGCTATTTCCAAGGCCAAAGGTTCAACTGGCGCCAAAGCACTAGAGCCTGGTAAATACACAGTGATTCTGGAACCAGCGGCATCAGCTGGTCTGATCTCATTCATGATGAACGGTTTCGACGCCCGCCAGGCCGATGAAGGCCGTAGCTTCTTGTCCAAGAAGGGTGGCGGCAACCGCATGGGCGAGCAGGTCTTCGACCCGCGTGTGATCGTGACAGCGGATCCATGGGATGAACAGGCGCCGGTGTTGCCGTGGGACGGCGAAGGTCTGCCACGTGAAAAAATGACCATCATCGACAAAGGCAAGGTTAACTGGCTGGAGTATTCGCGATTCTGGGCTCAGAAACAAGGTAAAGTCGCCAAAGGCTCACCGGGTAATATATTGATGGCCGGAGGAACCAAATCGACCATGGATCTGGTTAAGTCCACAGAACGCGGCATTCTGGTCACCCGTACCTGGTATATCCGGATGGTCGATCCGCAAACCGTGTTGCTCACCGGCCTGACCCGTGATGGCACGTTCTATATTGAAAATGGCGAAATTAAATACCCCATCAAGAACTTCCGTTTCAATGAATCGCCGGTGATCATGCTCAATAACGTCGAGGAATTCGGTAAGCCGGTTCGTATTGCCGGTGACGAAACCAATTTCTCGATGATGATTCCGCCGATGAAATTGCGTGACTTCACTTTCACATCGCTTTCGGATGCTGTATAAAACCACAGCCAGCGCATCAAGCGCTTGCTAGGGTGATTTTTAAAAGCGCGGATCTCATTTAGGTCCGCGCTTTCGTTAAGACCCTCATGATGACACGACAACACTTTCTGAGAATGCTTGCACAAGCCACCGCTGCCTTGGCTGCAGGGCCATTGCTGGCATCTAAACTGAATGCCGCATCAGCGAGCTATGATTTCTGGTTCACGCGCCTGATGTACGAATCAGGCGACTGGGATGCCGATAAACGCATGCCGGCCAACATCCTCACATCCTTGATCGACTACACCACCTTGCGTGTCGATCCCAAAGAACATGTGATTGCGTTGTCCGATCCGAAAATGCTCAGCGCGCCATTTTGTTATTTGACTGGGCATAAACTAGTGGAATTTAACGCAGCTGAGCGTAAAAATTTCGAAACCTATGTGCGCAATGGTGGCTTTGTGTTTGTCGATGATTGCAACCACGATATTGATGGTTTATTTGCCAAATCGTTTGAAGCGCAAATGAGGTCTATTTTTGGCGCCAATGCCTTAAAGAAACTACCAAACAATCATCCGTTATTTAGCAGTTTTTTTAAATTTACTGAGCCACCCACCACTGGCTTCGAGCTCAATGGTTGGGGTGATGATATTGTCCATGATTATTTGAAAGGCATTGAGATCAATGGGCGCTTGGGCGTGTTGTATAGCAATAAAGACTATGGTTGTGAATGGGATTACGATTGGCGAAATAAGCGCTGGTTGGCAGAAGACAACACCAAATTTGCAGTTAATATTGTTATGTATGCATTGAATGCATAAGTAAGAAAATCACATTAAAT
>JAGNUI010000196.1 GCA_017987065.1 Arenimonas sp. | reverse complement strand
CCAGAATATGAAGAAGCCGGCATTTTGCATCAATCGATGTCGCTACGATTGAACAATGATGGCAACTAGTTGAAAGCCTGAAACAATTTGTTCATATTGAACAGAGTCGGGTATAATTTACTTCCAATGAAACGTGCTTCAACTCTGCCGTTTCTAACGTAACGCAATGAAAACCTTAACTAAGGCTTGACTAGTGGAAAGTTTAATTAAACAATTCCTGAAATCTTCTCAACTTTCTGGCGGTAATGCTGCCTATATTGAAGAGCAATACGAACAGTACTTGCTCGATGCATCGTCCGTTCCCGCTCAGTGGAAAACTTATTTTGAAGGCTTTCAAGGTCAGGGCGATGTGCCCCACTCGGCAATTATTGCCTCCATTCAAGCACAAGCTAAAAATGCCAAATATGCCAGCAGTGGCAGCGGTGATGAAGAATTAGCCCGCAAGCAAACCTCCGTTGGCAAATTAGTCACGGCATTTAGATCACGCGGCCATTTAAATGCCCAGCTTGACCCTCTAACCATAACGACACCAACAATTTCACCTGATCTCGATATCGCCTATCACGGCTTAAGCCAAGCCGATTTACAACAAGAATTTTCGGTTGCCACCTTTTTCGGCCCAAGCAAACTCAAATTAGCCGATTTGGTGCAACGCCTACAAAACACCTACTCAAGCCAAATTGGCGCTGAGTTTATGCATATCAGTGATACCGAACAACGGCAATGGATTCAGCGCCGGCTAGAATCAGTACAAAGCAACTTAAATGCCACGCCAGCACAAAGCAAACATATTCTTGAGCGCATCACCGCGGCGGAAGGTCTTGAACGCTATCTGCACACCAAATATGTTGGCCAAAAACGCTTTTCCTTGGAAGGTGGCGAATCCTTAATTCCGTTAATGGATCATTTAATTCAATACGGTGGTAGCAACGGTATTAAAGATGCCATCATCGGCATGGCGCATCGTGGCCGCTTAAATGTCTTGGTGAATACCTTAGGAAAACCACCACAGAAATTGTTTGCAGAATTTGAAGGTCGCTATGAGCATGTTGACTCGCCCGAGCATTCTGGCGATGTTAAATACCACATGGGTTTTTCTGCCGATGTGAACACCCCTGGCGGCCCAGTTCACTTAGCATTGGCCTTTAACCCTTCCCATTTGGAAATTGTCGCACCTGTTGTAGTGGGTAGCGTGAAAGCACGCCAAATGCGCCGGCAAGATAATGCCCGCTCTCAAGTATTGCCCATTATCATTCATGGCGATGCGGCGTTTGCTGGGCAAGGTGTGGTCATGGAATTATTCCAAATGTCGCAAGCTCGTGGCTTTGCTGTGGGTGGCAGTGTGCATATTGTGATTAACAACCAAGTGGGTTTCACCACCTCACGCCCTGATGATGCGCGTTCAACGCTTTATTGCACTGATCCTGCCAAAATAATTAGTGCGCCGGTATTTCATGTGAATGGCGACAACCCTGAAGCCGTTGTGTTTTGCGCTGAATTGGCCTTTGATTATCGTCAAAAGTTCGGCCGCGATGTGGTGATAGATTTAGTCTGTTATCGCCGTCATGGCCATAACGAAGCCGATGAACCGTCAGCAACACAACCGCTGATGTATAAAAATATTCGTGCCCGTAAAACCACACGCGAATTATATGCCTTAGAACTGGCTCAGAAGAATGTAGTCACTGAGCAAGAAAGTAAAGCGCTTGTTGATGGCTATCGTAATAAGCTTGATAATGGCGAAGTGACTACCGATGTTGCTGTTGCAAAAAAAGACCCTTATGCCGTTGATTGGACGCCCTGGTTAGAAGGCAAACTTAGTCAGAAAGTTAAAACTGGGCTTGCGCTTTTTTCACTGGAAAGTCTTGCTAAAAAAATCAACGCCATTCCATCGAGCTTTAAATTACAAGCGCGTGTTGCAAAAATTTACGATGACCGCATTAAAATGCTTGAAGGTGCATTGCCTTTAGATTGGGGATTTGCGGAAAACCTTGCTTACGCATCACTCTTAACCGAGGGTTATCGTCTGCGTTTGGTTGGCCAAGATGCTGGCCGCGGTACGTTCTTCCATCGTCATGCTGTTTTACATGAGCAAAGTAGTGGTGAAACCCACATGCCTTTGCAGCAATTCGTGAAAGAACCAAATCATGCCGTGATCATCGATTCCTTATTATCTGAAGAAGCGGTGATGGCTTTTGAATATGGCTATTCAACAGCAGAACCAATGACCTTAAACATTTGGGAAGGCCAATTCGGCGATTTCGCCAACGGCGCGCAAGTGGTCATCGATCAATTCATCACTTCGGGTGAATCCAAGTGGCATCGTTTATGCGGTTTAGTGTTGTTTCTCCCTCACGGTTACGAAGGCCAAGGACCAGAACACAGCTCTGCCCGCTTAGAACGCTTCTTGCAATTATGCGCCCTGAACAACATCCAAGTTTGCACACCCACCACGCCAGCACAAATGTTCCACATGCTGCGTCGTCAAATGTTGCGCGCAACTCGTAAACCGTTAATTGTCATGACGCCAAAATCCATGTTGCGGCATAAACTTTCAGTTTCGAAAATGGATGATTTAGTCAATGGTCAATTCCAGGAATTAATTTCTGACTCCGTTTGCACCACGCCTAGCAAAGCAACCCGCGTGGTGGTTTGTGCTGGCAAGGTTTATTACGATTT
>JAGNUI010000195.1 GCA_017987065.1 Arenimonas sp. | reverse complement strand
AGTCAATTTGCTTGCGGTTTCCAAAATGCAGGATTTGCAACGAATCATCGAGTGCGCCGCTTTAGGACAAAAATCTTTTGGCGAAAATTATGTCCAGGAGGCTGTCAATAAAATTCAGGCCTTGCGTCATATGCATTTGCAATGGCATCTCATTGGCCCTTTACAGTCGAATAAATGCAAAGTTGTCGCTGAAAACTTTGACTGGGTTCAAACCATTGATCGTATCAAAATCATCGATGGGCTAGATCAATATCGCCCCGTTAGCTTGCCACCCTTAAATGTACTTATTCAAGTCAACATAGACAATGAGCAAGGCAAATCCGGCTGTGCGGTAGATCAAGTAATGATTCTGGCTGAGCAAATTACGCTTAAACCTAATTTACGATTACGCGGTCTGATGACCATCCCAGACCCAGAAACCAGCTCTAATGGCATCGCCTTTTCGCGCATGCAGGAATTATATGAAACGCTTCGCTCCCGCTATACGGGAATTGACACACTCTCCATGGGCATGAGCGATGATTTCCCAATCGCTATCGCGCATGGTGCTAACTTAGTTCGAGTAGGCACCGCTTTATTCGGACCACGTAAAATTTAACAAGGACTTTATGAATACTTCAATTGCATTTATTGGCGGTGGCAATATGGCTCGCAGTATTATTGGCGGCCTACTTTCGCAAGGTTTTGCCAAAAATGGTATCCATGTATCGGAGCCCTATGCGCCAACTCGCGAAGCGCTAGCTGCTGATTTAGCAATAGATATAACGGATGATAATTTACAAGTCGCCGCAAAAAGCCAAATTTGGTTATTCGCGGTAAAACCGCAAGTGATGAAGGCCGTGTGCGCGGAATTAAAACCATTAGCACAAAGCCAAAAACCATTGATCATCTCGATTGCAGCCGGAATTACTGCTGTGCAACTGGATGCATGGCTGGGTGGCAATATGGCTGTGATTCGCGCTATGCCGAACACGCCTGCTTTATTGGGCGCCGGTGCCAGTGGCTTATTTGCAACGGACGCCGTTAGCCAGGCGCAGAAACAAAGTGCTGAACACATATTTCAAGCCACCGGACTTTCACAATGGATTGCTGAGGAAACGTTAATCGATACCGTTACCGCGCTTTCAGGTAGCGGGCCGGCTTATGTCTTTATGCTTGCTGAAGCCATGCAAGCTGCCGCCGAACAACAAGGCTTGCCTAAAGAAGCTGCTCAAGCCCTTACGGTGCAAACATTTGTCGGCGCAGCCAAAATGCTGAGTGAATCCGGAGAAACCGCGCAAACATTAAGGCAGCGCGTTACTTCGCCAAACGGAACCACTCAGGCCGCTATTGAGACATTCGAACAAGGCGGTTTACGCGAATTGGTTCAGTCTGCTATGGATGCTGCCGCTGAACGAGGCCGTGCGCTTAGTAAGGAAAATGACTAGCGCAGCTGCCAAGCGTTTATATGCTTGGCCATTTCAGCAAGGCCATCAGTTAATGCCGCCGGCCCTGGTTGTAAAATCATTGGTGATTTAATTTCATACAGATCGCCATTTTTAACCGCAGCAATGCTTTGCCAACCATCGCGCACGGCCACTTTTTCAGGGCGAAATTTTTTTCCGCACCACGATCCAAAAATTATATCTGGATTTCTAGCAATCACTTCAGAGCCATCAGCCATGATGCGATTTTTAGCGAGCGACTGCGCAGCCAGTTCTGGAAAAATATCATCGCCGCCGGCAATTCGAACCAACTCGGCGACCCATTGAATTCCCGAGATTAGCGGCTCATCCCATTCTTCAAAATAAACTTTAGGCCGAATCACTAAACGCGAAGATTGTTCAGCAATTTGATCTAAGTTGGCGCGTAGCGATCCTGCATAGTCATTGGCTTTTTGCGCGCACCCAACTAAGGCGCCGAGACGCGATATGTATTCCAAAATACCTTCAACACTGCGATGATTGCTTATCCAGACCTCAATGCCATGCTTAATTAAGGCGCTGGCAATCTCTGCTTGAATATCCGAAAAACCAATCACGAAATCTGGTTTAAGTTTCAGTATTTCGCCAATTTTTGCACTAGTGAAGGCACTAACCTTTGGCTTCTCTTTGCGTGCAATTGCCGGACGAACTGTAAAGCCAGAGATACCCACAATACGATGTTGCTCACCCAAGGCATATAAAACCTCGGTAGGCTCTTCCGTTAAACAAACGATCCGGCGCGGTCCAATCATGGATACAGCATCACTTGCACCCAATTGCCATCAACACGATGAAAACATTGACGCTCATGTAAACGAAAATTAGCGCCATACCAAAACTCAAGTCGTTCTGGCACAATGCGAAACCCCGACCAATGCGGCGGACGCGGCACTGCAACGCCGTCATATTTTTGTTCAAACTCAAGTACGCGCTGATCAAATAATTCACGCGAAGCCAGTGGTTGCGACTGCAAGGACGCCCACGCACCAATCTGACTACCTCGAGGACGCGAAGCAAAATAGGCATCCGCTTCATCGGCTGTCACCGGCTCAACCGTACCTTCAATTTTTACTTGCACGCCATCTTGCAAATGCTTCCAATGAAACAACAAAGCGGCTTGCGGATTAATCGCCAATTGCTGGCCTTTTCGTGAATTAAAATTGGTATAAAACACAAAGCCGCGTTCATCATGGCCTTTTAGCAAAACGGTTCGCGCGGCAGGCCG
>JAGNUI010000194.1 GCA_017987065.1 Arenimonas sp. | reverse complement strand
GAGCAAAACCGCGATGCGCAAATGCGCAGTTTGTTAATCAATGAATTTGACATTGACCCCGCAAAGCTCATTGCTATTTTGCACTACGATGGCACGCCGATTACGGCGCGATTCATTGTTAACGCCATCAACTCGCAAATTAACAAGTTGTATCTCACTTCGATGCAATCCAAAAAGGTGGTCACGCCATGACCTATATCAGTAAACCCAAACTGCACCATCCCTCACTCACGCAAAACAAGGTTTGCCATACGCGCCGTGATTATGAGGGCAGAATTTCAACGCTGTGTGCCGGTTGCGGACACGATTCCATTTCAGCGGCCATTATTCAAGCCTGTTGGGAAATGGATGTTGAACCGCACCGTGTTGCCAAATTATCAGGTATTGGTTGCAGCTCAAAAACACCGGATTATTTTCTAGGTAATTCGCATGGGTTTAATACTGTACACGGGCGCATGCCGTCAGTGCTGACCGGCGCTAATTTAGCCAATCGCGAATTGCTGTATCTGGGTATTTCCGGCGATGGTGATTCGGCATCAATTGGCATCGGGCAATTTGTGCATGTGATGCGGCGCGGGGTGAATATGGTTTACATCGTCGAAAACAACGGTGTGTATGGGCTTACCAAAGGGCAATTTTCAGCAACGGCTGATCAAGGTTCAACATCCAAAAAAGGCGTGGTTAATGCCGACAGTCCGATTGATATGGTCAGCCTTGCCTTGCAACTGGGCGCAACCTTTGTAGCGCGTAGTTTTTCTGGCGATAAACAGCAATTAGTGCCACTCATTAAAGCTGCAATTGCCCATCGCGGCGCGGCATTTTTGGATGTGATAAGCCCTTGCGTGGCGTTTAATAATCACCCAGGCAGCACCAAGAGTTACGATTATGTGCGTGAGCATAATGAAGCGGTTAACCGCATTGATGTGATTGAAACACGCCAAGAAATAACGGTTGAGTTCGGTGAGGGCGAAATGGTTGAGGTGGAGCAACACGACGGCACGTTTATTCGTTTGCGTAAACTCAAAGCGGATTACGATGCCAGCAATCGCATTGCTGCAATGAATTATGTGCAGGAGCATCAAGCCAAAGGCGAAGTGGTCACCGGTTTACTGTATGTTGATTCAGAGGCAGGCGATATGCATGACCACATCAATTCGATAGACACAGCATTCAATAAACTTGGCAGTGAGCAATTATGCCCAGGCGCGGATGTTCTCGAAAAATTGAATGCATCCTTGCGTTGATAGTGGGCGCTAAATTTTATTGGCATTCGTGCAGCCTGCACGTAATTAGCGTTGCCTTGCGCTCACAAAAATGATCACACCGAATACCGTTTCGATGACAGCGCCAGTTAATGCGCCAATGATTGGCGTAGCATGTTGGCTGACCAACACATACGCCGATATTGCCAAAGCCATGCCGCATAGCCAATAAATGCGCGTGCCAAATAGGCTAGCAAAAGTTAAGTAGCGGCCACCAATGATGAGCATCATAGCCGGGAAGAACAGCTCAATTCGATGTAGCGACACCACATACGCCAAAGGCAGTGAGAATATCAGCCAGAAGGTGCTGGCGATGGCTAGAGCGCCGAGTGGGTTGTTGGGTGAATGATTGCCCGGCCGGCCAAGGGCTTTGGTTAGCAGCACAGCTATTGGATGGATGAGCATGCCACCAATGAACAACGCCCAGATCGCATTTTGAACCGACATCAACACAGACACGGCTGCCGCAATGTACCAAGCAGCAGCAGAGACTAGCATGCCAATAGCACCGCCATAGTAGGCGTTGCGCATATCCTGCTGTGCATCGCACAAGCTCATTGGGTTAGATTCTGGGTTAAGTAAATTTAATTTCATGTCATTCGGGACTCATTAGGTCTTTGCAACCATATTTAGTTTTTGTTTCGGTTATCTCTGTTTCACTCAATTTTTCTTGACTCGATTTATCAATAAAGTTTTCTTGTTCGCTTATTATTTCAAAATTGCCGTCATCTTTCTTATGCCACATTAAAGTGCCGCAGGCGATATCAACATTGGTGTAAACGCTGGAATAATCAACGGTGGCAAAAACACCTGAAAGCGATTCCATGGGCGAATTTTCATACCAACTGATGCGTGTAAATGTACTATCAAGGTTTGCGCCGGCAGTTGCGTTGAATACCAGTAATTTATATTTCCATTGTTTGAAATCAATGCTTGATTTTGTGCTTGTAGAAAACAGCTCAAAAGCGCTTTTGAAGTCGCCATCATTTTTGGCTTTTAGAAATTGGTATGATAGCAGCTTCACTTTTAATTGATCTTGCTCGGAGGGCTCCCATTTTTGTTCTAATTGGCTTTCTTCAATCTGAGCGACTGGTGCTTCAGTTTGGCTGGCTTGGGCGACTGAAAAAGGTAAGGCAATTAATGCAATTAATACAAACAAGGATTTCATATAAGCATCAATTCCTGTTGTTATGCAGCTCGTGGCTGTACTTCAGAATCAAGTCGCTTGCCCAAACTAGCTTCAGCTACTTCCAATTCGAAATGCGATTGCAAATTCAGCCAAGATTGCGGATGCACACCAAAATAACGGCCAAGACGAAGCGCTGTATCAGCGGTTAGCGAGCGCTTGCCATGCACGATTTCGTTGATGCGCCGGGCTGGCACACCAATGGCTTTAGCCAAAGCGTATTGGCTAATTTCCAGTGGAATCAGGAAATCCTCAAGCA
>JAGNUI010000054.1 GCA_017987065.1 Arenimonas sp. | reverse complement strand
ATATTAGATATATCTTAATTAGTTATTGCTAATATTGTCAAGTGCCATCATAATATGTCCATGAATTCTAAAAACTCTAGCTTTACCGCTGATGCAATGAATGCCCAATCCGAGGCTGCATCTAATTTGCTAAAAGCCTTAGCAAATCCACAACGCTTACGGATTTTGTGCTTATTAATTGAGGGTGAATTAACGGTTGGTCAGTTAAATGAACATATTCCACTGAGTCAATCAGCACTTTCACAACATTTAGCCTTATTGCGCGACAAAGAATTAGTGAGCACAAGAAAGCTATCGCAAACTGTTTTTTATCGTGTTGCCGATGGTGCCGTTACACAAATCATTCAAACATTGCATGATATTTATTGCCCATCGGGATCTGAAGCACTTTCCGACCACAAAAAACTCTGTGATTAATCATGTTTGCATTTATTAAGAGGTTATTTTCGATGTCTAAATCTATATCCGTCCTACAGGCAGCTGAGCTACAAAAAAATGGCGCCACACTCGTTGATGTTCGAGAGCTTGCAGAATTCCTTGAAGTTTCTGCGCCAGGCGCAATCAATATTCCATTATCGCTAATTCAAAAAATCGGCAACGATGCCTATCGTAATCAAGGCATTGACCCCAATACTGAAGGTCTGCTGGTGATTTGTCGTAGCGGTGGTCGTAGTGGTATGGCCTGCGGCCAGCTTGGCGACAACGCCATCAATGTTGAAGGGGGCATGTTGGCCTGGCAAGCTGCAGGACTACCGGTTAATTGATGAGCAGTGTAAGTGGCTCATGCTTATGCGGCAAGTTGCGTTTTACAGCGAATTTACCTACGTTGTGGGTAGCGCACTGTCATTGCACGCTGTGCCAGAAAAATGCCGGTGCCGCATTTGTTACTTGGGCTGGCTTCAATGAACAGGATGTGCAAATAGATGATTCGAATAAAACACTGAAATGGTACAGCGCTACTGAAAACGCTTACCGTGGTTTCTGCAATGAATGTGGTTCTACGATATTCTTTAAATCGGCGCGCTGGCCAAACGAGTTGCATATCACGGTAGTGAATATCCATGAAGAAATTGATCGTTCACCACAAATGCATGTGAATTGGTCCTCTCATCAAGCTTGGCTACATTTGGCTGATGATTTGCCCAAAACGTCGTAAAAAAAGGCAGCCGAAGCTGCCTTTTCCACAAAAATTGATCGCTATTACTGTGTGATTGGTACCAAAGTAATTTCAACCCGTCTATTATTAGCGCGCCCTGCTTCAGTGTCGTTGCTGTCCACTGGACGGGTTTTGCCGTAACCGGAAGTTTGAAGGCGTTGGCTGGCAACACCGCGCGACTGCAAATATTGCGCGACCGAACTAGCACGCTGTTCCGATAAGCGCTGATTGACGGCATCAGAACCAATACTATCGGTATGGCCAACCACGTTAATGGTGGTTTGGTTATATTCATTTAAGGTGGCGGCAACTTTATCCAATACCGGATAAAACTGTGCGTTCACATCAGAGCTATTGAACCCAAAAGTAATACCACTAGGCATATCAAGCATGATGTTATCGCCTTGGCGAACCACATCCACGCCGGAGCCCTGCAATTGTTTGCGTAAGGCGGCTTCTTGCTTATCTTGGTAATGGCCAATGCCAGCACCTGCAGCCGTACCAACTGCAGCGCCAATTAATGCGCCCGCTGTGTTACGACCAATTAAATATCCTGCAGCCGCACCCGATGCCGCACCGATTAGCGCACCTTTTTTTGCCTTGGCATTTGGATCTTCAGGGGTGGTCGCACAGGCACTTAGCATTAAGCTCAATGTAGCAACTGCTAGAATAGATTTATTGAATTTCATAAGATACCGCCTTTTAAAATATATTGGGATAACCCAAGCGAAACATTGCAATCAAATCTGCAGTTCATTGGAACAGATATTTGCAAAGCCTGTGTGAACAAAATATTAATCCATTCGCCAAAAAAAACGCTGAGACCAATGCCCAGCGCTTTTCGTGTTAAAAATGAAATTATGCAACTTGTGTGAATTGTTCTTCTTCGGTCGAACCTTTCAAAGCGGTGGTTGAACTGGTGCCACCCTGAATGGTTTGGGTGACCGAATCAAAATAGCCAGTGCCCACTTCGCGCTGATGCTTAACAGCGGTAAAACCACGGTCGGCGGCCGCAAATTCTCTTTCTTGCAACTCCACAAATGCACTCATCTGACGACGCGCGTAACCATGCGCCAAATCAAACATACCGTAATTCAAAGAATGGAAGCCTGCCAAAGTGATGAATTGGAATTTGTAACCCAACGCACCCAATTCTTTCTGGAATGAGGCGATGGTGGCATCGTCTAAATTTTTCTTCCAGTTAAAACTTGGTGAGCAGTTATAGGCCAGCAATTTTCCAGGAAATTTAGCATGAATAGCCGCGGCAAATTTACGCGCAAATTCTAAATCAGGCTTGCCGGTTTCACACCAAACCAAATCGGCATACGGTGCATACGCCAAGCCGCGTGAAATGGCTTGATCAATGCCGGCTTTTGTTTTGTAGAAACCTTCAACGGTTCGTTCGCCAGTGCAGAATTCTTTATCGTTATCATCAATGTCGGAAGTGATTAGATCGGCTGCTTCGGCATCGGTGCGCGCAACCAAAATGGTTGGCACGCCCATCACGTCAGCGGCAAGGCGAGCGGCAATTAATTTTTGCACGGCTTCTTGGGTGGGCACCAACACTTTACCGCCCATGTGGCCACATTTTTTTACTGAAGCCAATTGGTCTTCAAAATGCACGCCAGCAGCGCCGGCTTCAATCATCGATTTCATCAGTTCAAAGGCATTCAAAACACCGCCAAAACCGGCTTCAGCATCGGCCACAATCGGTTGCAACCAATCAATATCGTCCTTGCCTTCGGCATGATTTAATTGATCAGCGCGCAACAAGGTATTGTTGATACGCTTGACCACTAAAGGCACCGAGTTGGCTGGATACAAGCTTTGGTCTGGGTACATTTCGCCGGCCACATTGGCATCAGCCGCTACTTGCCAACCGGATAAATAAATCGCTTTCAAACCTGCTTTGACTTGTTGCATGGCTTGGTTGCCGGTTAGGGCGCCGAGGGCGTTGACAAAATCTGTGGTGTTCAAGCTATTCCATAACTTGCCTGCGCCCAAGCGAGCCAAGCTGTGATCGATGACCACGGTGCCACGTAAGCGCACCACTTCTTCTGCGCTATAGCCACGTTTAATGCCGGTCCAACGCGCTTCGTTGTCCCAATGTTGTTGCAATTGCTGTGCGTTCAAATTTTGTGTGTTCATGCTGAAAAACTCCGAGATAATTACAAATAAGTATAGGCTGGTAGGGTTAAGAAATCTTCTAATTCTGGCTCGCGCACTAAGCGATCAAGCAATTTCATGGCTTCTGATAATTGACCAATGCCGACAATATTTTCTTGCGCAAATTTATGCGGCAAACTCAATAAGGCTGCGTCAAATAATGCCCACGAAATCGGTGTGCCGTCGCTGAGCTCTAAATCTTGCTTGTGCAGCCATAACCACAATTGACTGCGACAAATTTCTGCGGTGGCGGCATCTTCCATTAAGCCATGAATGGCCACGCAACCAACGCCAGACAACCAAGCCGCCAGATAGCGTACACAGACTTCAACGGTATCATTGAAGCCTTGTCGGCTAATCGAGCCATGGCAGGGCTTCAGTAAATCTTCGCTCGTAACACTGATTTCTAAGGTTTTTTCGAGTTGATTCTTACCAGGCATGGCCTGATTAAATATTTCACGGGCAATGGGGATTAAGCCCGGATGCGCCACCCAAGTGCCGTCGTGGCCTAAAGTTGCTTCACGTTGTTTGTCGCTGCGGACTTTTTCCAAGGCAATGTCATTGGCTTTGGCATCGTGCTTGTTCGGTATTTGAGCGGCCATGCCGCCCATCGCTAAAACACCACGCTGATGACAGGTGTTGATCAACAATTGCGCATAGCTACTTAAAAAATGTTTGGTCATGGCAATCTGGCTGCGCTCTGGCAACATAAAGCCAGGCTGGCGGTGCAGGGTTTTAATCGCTGAAAAAATATAATCCCAACGGCCACAATTCAAACCCACCACTCGGTTTTTCAAGGCATGGATAATTTCATGCATTTGAAAGGCGGCTGGCAGAGTTTCAATTAATACCGTCACCTTCATCTGACCTTGTGGCAAATCCAATTCGGCCTCAATGTGCTCCAAAACGCTATTAACCCACTGCGCTTCTGCAGACGATTGTAATTTTGGGATATAAAAAAATGGCCCGCGCTGTTGCGCTGCTAATTGCTTGGCATTATGAAAAGCGAACAAGCCCAAATCGAACAAAAAGCCCGACATTACTTCGCCATCCACTTGGACATTTTTTTCCGGCAAATGCAAACCGCGGGGACGTACCATCAAAATGGTCTTGCGATTCGGACTCAACTCATACACGGTTGCTTGTGGGTCGCTTTTATCAGACGACCACGTTAATTCGTTACGAACAGCAAGAAATAATACTTCTTGACCGCTCAGCACATTGGCCCAGGTTGGCGATGTGGAGTCTTCAAAATCCGCCATAAACACATTAGCTTCAGAATTTAAGGCATTGATGACCGTTTTAGCATCGACTGGGCCAGTAATTTCTACGCGCCGATCTTGCAATAATTCAGGAATCGGGGCAGCTTTCCATGCCGATTGACGGATATTTGCGGTATCCTCAATGAATGCTGGGACTGTACCTTTTTGCGTGCCACGTTGTGCTAATAGATTTTGCCGATTTTGCTCGAATGTTATATGCAGTTGCTTAAGAAATGAAAGTGCGGCTTCATTCAAAATACCACTACCCACCATTGCAGGTTGGGTTGTGTGCTGAATTTGGCCGGCGGCAAATTCAGAACTTGGTTGAGCAAACGACATAGAAATCTCCTTAGCACTATAAAGTATGCCTCCTGCTTTTATTTGACAAACTAAATATTTAAATAAATAATATTAACAATCGTTATATGTAGCGTTATTTAGGGCTTTTATGACCATTAAACCAAAGAAAAAAGCGCAGACTCGGTTCTATTATAAAGGTGACCGACTCAAGCCATTGCGTGCTTTTTGCCAAACTGCGCGAATGGGTTCGGTCTCACGGGCTGCTGAATCCTTATTTTTGAGCCAACCGGCTGTCACTTTGCAATTACAAGCGCTTGAACGCGAATTTGGCACACGCTTGTTTGAACGCTTCGGCCGGCGCTGGACACTCACCCAAGAAGGCACGGCACTGTATGAATTAGCAAGGCCATTGGTAGAAGGCCTAGACCGAATTGATAAAGATTTTCAAGAAAAGATTGGCAATC
Source organism: Arenimonas sp. (assembly GCA_017987065.1). Taxonomy (GTDB): domain Bacteria; phylum Pseudomonadota; class Gammaproteobacteria; order Xanthomonadales; family Xanthomonadaceae; genus Arenimonas. Next base: position 3,165 of record JAGNUI010000054.1, on the reverse strand, counting down.
AAGAAAATGCCGAGCTACATATTGCCGCCGGCAGCTCGACGATTTTGTATTTACTACCTGAAATTGTGTCTAAGTTCCGCGAAAAACACCCTAAAGTGCAGTTATTTTTGCACAACGTGACTGGGCAAGATGGTTTAGGATTATTGCGCTCGGATGGTTGTGATTTAGCGGTAGGGTCGGTGCTCGACATTCCAAGTGACTTGGTCTACAACCCAGCTTATAGCTTTGATCCCATGCTGATTATGCCCAAAGATCATCCTTTGGCTACTAAAAGCAATTTAAAATTAGCCGATTTGTCACCGTATGGCTTAATTTTGCCACCAAAACGCTTAAGCACCTGGCGACTGGTGGATTTGGTCTTCCAAAAAAACCGCGTACCCTACACCGTGGCGCTGGAAGTAGGAGGCTGGGAAGTGATTAAACAATATGTGGCGATGGGTTTAGGTATTTCAATTGTGACCGGCATCTGCTTAAACGAACAAGATAAAGATCGGCTGGTAGCGCTTAATCTGAAAGAATATTTCCCATCACGCAGTTATGGCGTGGTGATGCGAAAAGGCAAGTTGTTGTCGCCGGCCGCGCAAGCTTTTGCTGAATTGGTTAAACCCGGTACTATTCCTAGCCGAAGTTATTTTGAAACCGGACAATCGGAACGCTAAAAACTTTAATTTTTTTGGTTTAATTTTTAGTTTTGCAATCCGGCTCTTTACCAAACAATTTATCGGTAAATGAAGGTTGTTCACAAATGGGCTGAACAGTCATGACTTCGGGCTTTTTTTGGCTAACCAATACCGCCATTTTTGTTTTTTGTATTTGCGCTATGCGCGCGCGAATTTGCGGAAGTGCGGCCAAGGCTGCTTTTTCACCCTCTAAAATGGCTTGATGACGCTGTTCAAAATCAGCGGGGCCAATGGTGGCCACGCGCGGCCGTATCACAACGTCGGCGCGCGCTAATTCTTGTTCACCTAATTTTTGACCCATAATGCTAATCGACTGGTTGACGATGCCGAGCATGCCATCAGGATTTTTACCATTGGCTTTGCTAGAGATATCGACTGCAATCACTAAATCAGCACCAAGCTGTCGCGCCGCATCAACTGGCACCGGACTAACAATCCCGCCGTCCACATAATGCCATTGACCAATGCTGACTGGCTCAAAAACACCGGGAATACTACTCGAAGCACGCACTGCTTGCCCAGCATTGCCGCGAGTAAACACAGTCCGCTCACCCGTTTCAAGCTTGGTGGCCACAATCGCCAACGGTTTTTTCATGCGCTCGATGGTTTTTTGGTTGACCAAGACATTAACGTAATCTTGTAATTTCTGGCCTTTAATCACCCCGCCGGAAAATAAGCTAACGTCTCGAATGCTCGATTCATCCAAAGCCATGGCTTTTTGTTGCATTTGAAAGGAATTCATTCCGCTAGCAAACATCGCACCAACCACGCTACCGGCGCTGGTTCCAGAAACAAATTCTGGCTGCAGGCCATTGGCTTCCAACATTTTAATCACGCCAATATGAGCAAAGCCTTTTGCAGCGCCACCGCCTAAAGCAATACCGATGCGTATTTTCGGCACCGGAATCACTTTGGGTGCTAACTTCGGGGCTACTGGCGGTGTTGGCATTTTTTCTTGACTGGCGCAACCAACCAGAAAAGCAATCACGCCAAGCATCAGAAATGACCGAGCGATTTGGTGTTTAATAATAGAGGGATTTGACATAGCGGCTAGTGTATCGCATGCCTTGATGTCATCGCTTTCGACAAGGACCCTACATCACTGTAAAATAAGCAACTGTTCATATATATAAAGCCAAAATCATGACCGACGCTCAAACCGAAACACCACCAGACCGCGTAGCAAGCGATAAACGCAGCCCTTTTTACAATGAAGCAGCGCTTGAGCGCGGCATCGGTATTCGCTTTAAAGGTGATGAAAAAACCAATGTTGCCGAATATTGCTTGTCCGAAGGCTGGGTTCGTTTGCCGGTTGGCAAATCCTTAGACCGGCGCGGCAACGCCATGACCATGAAATATTTTGGTGAGCTCGAAATTTGGTATTTGAGCTAAGCCTCACTGAAAACAAACCATGACAGTTTTAATTACACCGCACATCAGCATCATCATGCTGGCTTACAATGCCGCGGATACCATTATTGAAGCGATGCAAGGCGCTTTATCGCAAACAATTGCGTGTGAAATTATCGTTTCCGATGATGCATCCCTTGATGATACTTTTACTATCGCTTCAAATTATGCCGCCAGTTATAAAGGCATACATACGCTAACCATACGGCGCAATGCTGCCAATTTTGGTTTAACCAAACATTTCAATACCGTGTTGGAATTATCAAGCGGTAGTGTGATTGTATTTATGGCCGGCGACGATATTAGTTATCCCCAGCGCGTCGCTGAAATTGATCAAGAATTCCAAAACAATGCCGATGTTTTTGTGGTGGGTTCAGGCTGGGATGAGGTTGACATGCAAAATCAACTCATCCGGCACAAAAAGCCCAATCTGCCTTCTAAATTTTCCTTACAGTACCTCGCAAAATCTGGTCGTATGGCAACACTTGTGGGTGCTACGATGGCGATACGCCGTGAAGTGTACCGTACATTTGGCCCCATTCAAGGTATGGTTGAAGACAATGTAATGACTTTACGTGGCGCGCTTTTAGGTGGCGGAAGTTGCCTCGACAGGCAACTGGTACGCTACCGTCAAAATCCTAATAGTCTAGGAAAATGGTTATTTGCTCGCGGCGATACCAGCGATGATGCTTTCCGAAAACGTTATCAACGAACTTCTGCCATGTACTTGGCGATCGCCGATGATTTAGAACATTGTCTGCATGTATTACCGTTAGTAAAATCCAATATTCGCCACGCTGCCGAGCAAATAATAAAAATCTACCGGCTAGAAGCCGAAGCACGCACCGCAATCCTCGATAAGCCGAGGATGCAATGGCTTTCGCCCATATGGCGCGGTTTGCGACAGCCAGGCATGCGCCGCAAAAGTCTTGTACGCGCCATTAAATTATTGGTACCCAAACGTTTGTTCGGATTAAAATCATAATTTAGAAATGCAGATTTATAGAGCGCTTTTTTGACGTACAATCCACTGATCAACCCGCTGCTCAAGCAGAGCCATTGGCATACTGCCACC
>JAGNUI010000053.1 GCA_017987065.1 Arenimonas sp. | reverse complement strand
ATGTATGACGAATATTTAAATTAAGGCGCATGATAGAACACAAATATTCTTGGGAAATCTATGATGACCATAAGCCGTAGACAATTTGCACAACTCAGCGTTATGGCCGGTGCAGGCGCTATGTTGAACGCTTCATTTAGTTTTGCTAGTAGCAAAGCTGCGACCTCAGAACTTTGGATTGATGCCTGTGGTAGCGTATTGGGCGGGGATCCATTAAGCCCTGAAATGTTGCGCCAAATAAAAGAATCGAAATTGAGTTGCGTATTTCAAACAGTTGGCGCCGTTGGTAATCCGTCCGAGTCAGAAACTTTGCTCAGCATTGTGCAAGACATTGCTAACTTACAAACAGAGGTTGATCAACACCCCGATAATTTTCGTTTCATTCGTCGTATTGAAGATATTCAGCAAGCTAAACAGGAGCAGCGCATCGGCATTGGTTTGGCGCTGCAAGATGGCGTTGCCTTTCAAAACGATCTCGAGGTCTTAGACATCTTAAAAGGTTTAGGACTACGCATTATTCAACCAACCTACAACATCCGCAATAAACTCGGCGATGGCTGTATGGTGCCGGAAAATTTAGGGCTCAGCGCACAGGGCTTCAAATCGGTAGAAAAATTAAACGAATTAAATATTTTGCTGGATCTATCGCATTGCGGCGTAAATACCACCCGCGATGGCATTGCACACTCAAAAAAACCGATGGCCTTTACACACACGGGCTGTTCAGCTATCTATAACCACCCGCGTAATAAAACCGATCAACACATTCGCGCGCTGGCCGACAAAGGCGGTGTGATAGGCATCTACATCATGCCGTACTTGGGCCCAAACGGCCAACCGACGGCTATGGATCTGATTACACACCTGGAACATGCCATTAATATTGCTGGCGAAGACCATGTGGGATTAGGCACCGATGGCAGAGTCTTGCCCACCGAACTCACCGATGAGTATAAAAAATGGTTCGCCGAAATGACCGCTGAGCGCATCAAATCCGGCATCGGGCCAAAAAACGAAAACCCAACCGCCTATTTATTTGCCAATGAATTAAATATGCCAAACCGTTTCGGCGCTCTGGCCGACATGCTTAGCAAACGTGGCCATAGTGCAACACGCATTGAAAAAATTCTAGGTGGCAATTTCGCGCGTTTATTCGATGAGGTTTGGTAATACAGAAGATGGAAAATATACGATCTGCCTTAGCTCTTGAACGTGGTGATAAAGTCACTCGACTGGAAGCCTTTGTCGATGCCGCATTCGCTTTCGCTGTAACTTTATTAGTGATTTCTGGCGATCATGTTCCTACCAGTATTGCCATGTTGTATGAGGCCATGAAGCAGATTCCAACTTATGTTGCTAGCTTTGCCCTAATCATGCAATTTTGGATGAATCATGCAGATTGGAGTAGACGCTTCGGTTTAGAAGATGCGTTCAGCGACAGACTGAGCTTGCTATTGGTGTTAGTACTGTTGATTTTTGTGTATCCGCTGAAGATGGTTTTCAGCTCATTTTTCGCCTTAGTCTCCGGTGGTTTTTTACCAGCGCAATTTAGTGCTAATTCATGGTCAGAAGTGCCTATCTTGTTTCAGACTTTCGCTATTGGCTTCGGATGCATGGCACTCATTACTTGTCTTTTATTTTGGCGTGCTATAAAGCTTGGCCCGAGCTTGGGTTTTACATCATCAGAAATTGCATATGCCAAACACAAACGATTAATGTGGGGCACCGTGGTTTTGTTTTGCATTCTTTCATTTTTACTAGCTATTTTTATTCCTGCTACAGCAAAGATGGGAGCATGGGTCGGAATGCCAGGCTTTATCTTTTTCGGCTTAAATATTATCCATGCCATTCAACGCCAGCAATACAAAAAAAGCGCATTACTTGATGGATAAAACAATTCCAATTCAATTAGGATTTGCCGAGTTCAATGTCATTGAGTCAGCGCAAAGTATATATCGTACAATTGGTCAAATCATTCAGGATGCTCTAATGAAAATCTCTCTTGCAATTGTTCTAATCTCCGCCTCTTTCATTAACGCCTGCGCGGCACAAACCGAGCAAATCGCCGCTCCAAAAATGGACTCTGCCACTATGCAAGAATCTAGCGCTTCAGCGCCATCAGAAAATCAAATCAACACCACGGGCACCGTGCGCTTCCAAGGCATTTCTGGTGGTTTTTGGGGCATTGTAGCCGATGACGGCCGTAAATTTGACCCAATGGGGCTGGATGCAAAATTCCAAAAAGAAGGCTTGCGGGTGCGTATTGAAGCAACGCCGGATCCCGATCGGATGTCGACGCATATGTGGGGCACGATTGTTACTCTTACCCATATTGAAAAAATAAAATAAGTTGATACTCGTCAAAAAATCATCTTTCAGCGAAAAATCTAGCTCATCAAAAGCATGACTAAAGGCATGTTTAATTTTTGATTTAACAGTGCATACTGATTCAAATTTATTGAGCCTTATGATGAAGACATCATTCATTGCAGCCCTTGTTAGCACTGCACTTGCCATTGGCACCACCGGATTTATGGTGGCTTCGGGCCTATCAGGGCTTAATACAGTACTGCCACTTTTTGTATTGCTATTGGTGTTTTGGGGCTTGTATCGATATCCGCGTCGAGCAGTGGGCTTTACCTTTGGCAAGGCCAAAACGTATGCCATTGCTGTTTTGTATCCGGTTTTGATTATCGGCACCTTAGCAGGGCTAGCTTTTGCCAATGGATTAGTTGATATTTCAAAAACACAATGGCCTGAAGTTCTCCAAGAATTAGCGGTTATCGCGGCATTTACATTTGTGATTGCTATTGTGACCGAAGAAGGCTTTTTCCGTGGTTGGCTGTGGGCAGCACTTAAAGATGCTGGATTATCTAAAACTAAAATCATCATCTTTACCAGTGTCGCTTTTTCGCTTTGGCATGCGCCGGAAGTGACTATCGGCTCCGAGTTTGCACTGCCCGCCGCTCAAATTCCCGTGTTGTTAATCAATGCCGTTGTAATTGGTGCTATTTGGGGCATTTTGCGTGATCTTTCTGGTTCAGTCATTGTGTCCAGCTTAAGCCATGGCGTCTGGAATGCAGGGGCTTATGTGCTATTTGGCGATGGCTTAAAAGCCGGCGCACTCGGCATCAAAAACACCTCCATCTTAAGCCCAGAACATGGCTTGCTGGGTTTAGGGTTAAACCTATTAGTCTTGATTTTATTATGGCAACATTGGTCTGCCATCGAACACAAAGCTAAGATAATGGCTTATCGTTAGGAAAATCGATTGATATGTCGCCAGAATTTACAGCATTGAAGCAAAACCGCTGCCCTTGGTGCGGAACTGACCCACTGTATGTTGCGTATCATGATAAAGAATGGGGCGTGCCCGTTCACGACGACCGCGTTTTATTTGAATTTATTATTTTAGAAGGTGCGCAGGCCGGTTTGAGCTGGATTACCATTCTGCGAAAACGTGAGAACTATCGCAAAGCGCTAAATAATTTCAATATGCAACGCATGGCGCTCTACACCGAAGATGATTTACTACGCCTAATGGATAATCCTGGGATTGTCCGTAATCGATTAAAGGTCGAATCGTTTGTTAAGAACGCTGTTGGCGCGCTTAACATCATTGCGCAATTCGGCTCGCTAGACGCTTACTTTTGGAGCTATGTGAATAACACACCGATTAAAAATAGCCCGCAATCTATGGCTGATATACCAACGCGTTCGGATATATCAGACGCCCTGAGTAAAGACCTAAAAAAGCGCGGTTTTAATTTTGTTGGTTCAACCATTATGTATGCATTTATGCAAGCCGTAGGCATGGTTGACGACCACATTAGCACCTGTTGCAAACATTGAAATGCGGTGTACATTAGATAGAATCACTGCAAGAAATTATACGCAAGGCTCTCCCGCATGCATCGATTAGTATCGTTATTATTTGTTATTGCTCTGGCTACCGGTTGTGCCAATGCGCCGGTGGTTAATCAAACAGCGAATGTTGGTATTTTTCATGACGACTACTTTGTGCCGAATGCAGATAAATTCGAACCGAAATCGGTGTTTGAACTCAGTCCAGCCATGCAAACCTATCTGAGGAATTCAGTACTAAACAGACAAAGCAACGCGAACGCAAAAGCGTTACTCAGCTCTTTATACGATGTCAATCGGTTGCAACTCGAATACGATTCCACCTACACCAGAACTGCCAAAGAAGCCTTTGATGCGAAAAAAGGCAACTGCATTTCTTTGGTGATTATGACTGCTGCATTTGCAAAGGAAATGGGATTATCGGTAACTTTCCAAAGCGTGTTCACGCCTGAAAATATCAGTCGTGATGAGACTTCAATGTATTACAGCGATCATGTCAATCTCATCATTGGCGCGGTCACTACAGAAGTTATTACTGGATCTTTAAATAATCCACGCTTGGTTGTTGATTTTTTGACGCCTGATAATACCGCAGGGCAGCGCACATGGGTTATCACCGAAAAAACCATTCTGGCCATGTATATGAACAACCGCGCGGCTGAATCGTTGCGCGAAAAAAAGCTGAACGAAGCGTACTGGTGGGCTAAGAGCGCCATTGAATCAGATCCTAATTTTGTAGCGGCTTATAATACTCTCGGCATTATTTACGAACGCCATGGCAATTTAGCTGAGGCAGAACTTGTGCATCGTTATGTGTTGGCTATTGAACCAGCCAATTTGGCGGCCTTGTCAAATTTAGTCCGGGTTTTCCAGAAACTCGGCAAAACCCAAGAAGCGGCCGAGTTGCAACAACGCTTGCGGGCTATTAAACCCACTCCGGTTTTTTACTATTTCGATCTTGGCATGGCAGCAATGAAAGCAAAAGATTATGCCTTAGCACGTGATTACTTTCAGCAAGAAATTAGCACTGCGGCCTACAATCCTGAGTTTAATTTTTGGTTAGCGGGGGCTTATATTGGCCTGAATGACCGAGCAAAAGCAAGAAAATACTTAATGATCGCAAGAGATAACGCCGCAACCAGCGCCGACAAATTGCGCTATGAAGAACAGCTAAAAAATCTGCAACGATTAATACTCTAAACGCACGCACTCCGAATAATCATTCAAACATCAAATCCTTTAATAACCCGCTGCGTGACCGTCTTTGCGGCTTTCGCTAGCACCGTAATACATGCCGGTTTCTGGGTCGCGCATGATGGCTTGATAGCCACCATAAGGGCCATCGGCAAATTCGATGCTATGGCCCTTGCGCATCAAGGCTTGAATGGCGGGGTATGTGAATGCAGATTCTAAATTCACCACACCGCCTGTGGCCATTGGCGTGTTTTGGCCATCTGGTTCGGTTGAACCATCGTGCTGAATACGCGCCGCATCGCCGGCCTCTTGCAAATTCATACCAAAATCAATTAAATTCATCACAATCTGCACATGGCCTTGCGGTTGCATGGCGCCACCCATTAAGCCAAAACTAATCCACGGCTTGTCATCTTTAGTGACGAAGGCTGGAATGATGGTGTGGAATGGACGCTTATTGGGTTCAAAAGAATTGGCATGCCCAGCTTTCAATACGAATTGCTCACCACGGTCTTGAAATATAAAACCCAAACCTGGCGGTGTCATACCGGAACCCATGCCGCGATAATTTGATTGAATGAGGCTGACCATCATGCCGCTGGCATCGGCAGTGGTCAGATAAATGGTATCGCCGTGATTCAAGGCGGCACCGGCATCAACCGATTGCATGGCTTTATTTGGATTGATTAATTTAGCGCGTTCAGCAGCATACGATTTCGACAGTAATTTTGAAACCGGTGTATTCACAAAATCTGGGTCCGCGTATAAAGCAGCGCGATCTGCAAATGCTAGTTTCTTGGCTTCAACAAATGCGTGGATATGCTCGGGCGATCCGAATGCAATCTTCGAAAAATCAGTCAGCTCAAGAATATTCAACATCTGCAAGGCCGCCAAACCTTGGCCGTTCGGCGGCAATTCCCAAACCCGCACGCCACGGTAGGTGGTCGATATCGGCTCAACCCACTCGCCTTTATGCGCGGCTAAATCTTCGACCGATAAAAAGCCGCCCTGAGCTTGCACATAATCGGCCATGGTTTTAGCCATTTTGCCTTTATAAAAAGCATCGGCGCCACCAATTGAAATAGCCTCTAAGGTATTCGCTAAATAAGGATTTTTCCAAACTTGGCCTTTCACCGGCGCTTTGCCATTAATGGTGAATTGCTCAACAAAGCCTGGGTATTGGCTGAGTCTGCCGACATAGACCTGCCAGTAATGCGCAATGGTTTCCGTAACAGGAAAGCCATTACGCGCATACGCGATAACCGGCGTTAAGTTTTTTTGCATGGGCAAAATGCCGAACTTCTGATGCAAATCAAACCAACCGGCCACGGCGCCAGGCACGGTCACTGGCAATGGACCATAAGAAGGAACCTCGGTGTAGCCGTTTTTTTGAAACCACGTCAAACTGAGCTTACCCGGCGAACGACCAGAGCCATTGTAGCCATGTAGTTTTTTTGTTTTTGGGTCCCAAACGATGGCAAACAAATCACCACCGATGCCACTACCGGTTGGCTCCATCAAGCCTAATGCCGCATTGGCGGCAATGGCTGCGTCAACGGCTGAACCGCCTTGTTGCATCACATCCAAGGCAATTTGAGTGGCTAAAGGATGCGAAGTAGCGGCCATGGCATGCGGCGCGATCACTTCAGAGCGAGTGGCAAACTGCTTACCAGTAATGCGATCAGCGGCAGCTACGGGCGCAATAACCAGTAAAGAGATGATACTCAGAACACCTATTTTTTGACACAATGGCATGAGCAATCCTTTGGTATGGATGGAACCGAATTAACGTGTGGATTTTATATCTCATTGAATGCCAACGTGGCACCCGTACTGTTTACTATACCGGCATTACTACCGATATTCAGCGTCGTTTCAATGAACATCTCGCCGGCACGGGTGCGCGTTTCACACGAGCCCATAAACCTATACGGGTTTTAGCCAGCTGCACCTATGCCAATCGAAGCGAAGCTTCACGCGCGGAAGCGGCCGTTAAAAAGCTACCGCGAAGCAATAAATTAGCCTTCTTTGACAAGCACTAATAATCAGCCTTTAATGAATAAATCTATTGAATTTGAATGGGACTATCTAAGATGACCGCACCGAAAAATCCAGACGCGCAACAAGGCGCCATTAAACCCAGCAGTTTAATCGCTGGATTGCTGCTGTTAATCGCGTTATTAGTACTTTCAGGTTGGAAGCCCTATGACCGACTAACGTGGCTGATGGAAGTGTTGCCGGTGATGTTGGTAATGCCGATTTTATATTTTAGCTACCCACGATTTCCCCTCACCCATTTATTGTACACCGGTATTTTTTTGCACTGCTGCGTGCTCATGCTGGGGGGCGCGTATACCTATGCCCGCGTGCCACTGGGTTTTGAACTACAACAATGGTTTGATTTAAACCGAAACCCGTACGACAAAATTGGCCATTTTATGCAAGGCTTTGTGCCGGCTTTGGCAGCGCGTGAATTATTCATCCGGCATAAAGTGATTAATGGCAAAGCATGGTTGGCGTTTTTGGTGGTCTGCGTCGTGATGTTCATCAGCGCTGTTTACGAACTGATTGAATGGGCCGCCGCCTTAGTGATGGGCCAGGGTGCTGATGAATTTCTGGGCACCCAAGGCGATGTTTGGGACACGCAATCGGATATGTTTTTAGCGCTCATTGGCGCTAGTTGCCTATTGCTGTTTTTTTCCCGCTGGCATGATCGTCAAATTCATGGTTTGCAAAAAACAAACTCCTAATAAACATTGAGCATTAAGAATTTATTTACACGATTATAAAATGTGTCACGCGCCACAATAATCCGCGCCTTGACTACTCATCCGTTTGTTTTTGTGCTATAAATTCACATGGACTTAACATTTTTTATTCGGTATTAATGCATACATGAAATTAGCGTTCTCAATGACAACATTGCTAAGCATTCTTGCCCTTTCAAATACTGCTTTAGCGGTACCATCAGCTGTTGACGGGAAATCACTTTATACCTCATGCGCGGCTTGCCACGGCACAAAAGGCGAAGGCAACCGCGCTTTAGGTGCGCCCAATATTGCTGGCATGGATGCGTGGTATTTAAAAACACAGCTTGAAAATTTTTCATCCGGCAAACGCGGCACAAAACCTGGCGATAGTTATGGCGCGCAAATGCGTGCCGCTTCGGCGCCCAGCAACACGCCAGCCAATCGTGCTGCCATCGTTACTTATGTTTCGAAAATGCCTAAAGTTACCATGACCAACAAAGCAACTGCCAAGGCGAATTTGGCCAATGGCGCCACACAATACAATGCTTTGTGCAGTGCTTGTCATAATGCCAATGGCAAAGGCAATCAAGCCTTGGGCGCGCCAAGATTGGCCGGCATGGACAGCGTTTATTTAAGCAGACAATATTCGAATTTCCGCAGCGGATTACGCGGGTATCATGCCAATGATAAATATGGCAAGCAAATGGCAGCCATCAGTAAAAT
>JAGNUI010000052.1 GCA_017987065.1 Arenimonas sp. | reverse complement strand
CATCTTTAATACTCGTCCAAACTCTCGTCAAATTTTAGTTTATAGACAATAGCAATCTTGAGCTAGACGTAACAATCAAAACCCATACCTTAAAAACCCGCCATCCACCGCGATGCATTCGCCGGTGCTCTTTCAGCTAGCTAGGGACGGAGGTACCTCCGTCCCCGAAATTTAGAGTTAGTGATTGCGGAGTGTAAATAAACATAAGGACGGCCCAGAGGTGCCTCCGCCCCCTAACTTTGCAACCTTATTCTGTCCCATAGTCTCCAACGTTATATGCAACTCTGCATCAAAATCGTTCTGGAGAAAATTACATGAAAAGACTTTCACTATTCATCTTCTGCTTAATTGCAGCAGATATAGTCTGCGCCGAAAAGCCCACCATTGATACCATCACGTCATCACTTGCTAGTGGCGAATTCAAGAAAATTACCAGCGTTATCGTTTCGCGCGACGGCAAGATCTTGTATGAGCAGTATTTCAACGGCGATGCCAATACACGCCGCAACACGCGCTCAGCAACCAAAACCATTGCTGGGATTCTTACTGGTTTAGCGATTGCTGACGGAAAATTAGCGGGCGTGAATGCCGCAATTCTGCCCTATCTAAAACAGTATCTTCCGTTGCAGAATCCGGATTCGCGCAAAAAACAAATCACGGTTGAAGACCTGATGACCATGTCATCGGCTTTGGAATGTGATGATGAAAATCAATATTCGCGTGGCAACGAAGAACGCATGTATCTCATCGAGGATTGGGTTCAATTCTATCTTGACCTTCCAATTCAGGGCTATCCAGAATGGATGCCGAAGCCATCACAATCTCCCTATGGCCGTAACTTTCGCTATTGCACAGCAGGTGTAACAACACTTGGCGAAGTATTGCAAAACGCCACCGGCGAAAAACTACAGGACTACGCGCAACGACGCCTATTTACTCCGCTCGGTATTGAGAAACCAGAATGGCAGTTTTCACCATTAGGACTAGCGCAAGCCGGTGGCGGGCTAAGCTTGAAAAGCCGCGATTTACTTACGCTCGGGCAGCTGTATCTGGATGGTGGAAAATATGCCGGCAAGCAGTTGCTGAATGAATCGTGGGTACAGCAATCGACGCGCGCTCATGCAAGCGTGGATGCGGAAAGTGGTGTTGAGTATGGCTACCTTTGGTGGTTGATGCAATTTCCGGCTGGCAATTCGGTGTGGAAATCGTATGCTATGAACGGCAATGGCGGCAATACCGTGCAGGTGTTTCCAGAACAGCGGGTAGTCGTGGTCATTACCACCGAAAACTTCAACGAGCGGCAACCACATCTGCTGACAATAAAACTTCTGACACAAAAAATATTGCCGGCATTATGATTGCCGAACTAGAAAGGGACGGAGTGAGCTACCTCTAGCTTGAATTACCTAGCGTACCCCGCTTCTTGCTGCCCGCGAATGGCAAGCACAAACACCGTATCGATTTCTTCAACATAGCGATACAGTGCGATATAGCCCCGCGATTGTTTACCAATCACCAATTCTCGCATGTGATCATCAGTGAGCCGCCCGATAAGCGGATTATGCTCAAGCACAGAAATAGCCTGTGTGATTTCAAGAAGGCGTAGCGGAAAATCAGCCACTTCGTATTGAGCAAGATGTTCGATGATGCGGTCAAAATCCTCGACGACTTCAGCCGTCAATTCAATCCGCGACATCTTCAGAGCGCCAGTTTTCTGGCTTTAGGGCGGATTACGGCTTTACCAGCAACGCGATCTTCAAGATAGGTGCGCATATCCTGCCATGGAATGGTCATGCCTGTGGCCATGATATTGGCATAGCGTTGCTCAGCTTGATCGTGGAAATTGCCACGACGTTCATCCTGCTCTGCCTTTTCGGCAATAGCTTCCAAGATGAAACTGTGCGATGTGGTTCCCGAACGCTTTGCAGCAACGGCAATGCGGGATTTCAGGTCTTCTGGTAAACGGATGGTAGTAGTAGACATAGAATGCTCCCGTGATGAGAGTTTAATGTAGCACAAAAGTGCTACAAATTCCTATGCGAATCTTTATAGGCATCATAGGGACGGCTCAGGGGTACCTCCGTCCCTGAATTTTCCTCAAAACCCATACCTTAAAAACCCGCCATCCACCGCGATGCATTCGCCGGTGATATAACTAGATGCTGGCATACACAAAAACGCCACGGCGGCGGCCACTTCCTCGGGTTCACCGATGCGTTTCATCGGTGTGCGGGCAAGCACTTCTTCAAAATAATCCGGATTGCTTAAAGCCTGTGAAGTGCGCCGGGTGCGGATATACCACGGCGCAACTGAATTAACGCGAATGCCGTCACTGGCCCATTCGCAGGCAAGATTGACGCTGAGCTGATGCACCGCCGCTTTGCTTAAGCCATACAGCGGGCCAGTGCGTACGTGGGTCAGGCCGGACACACTTCCTACATTGACGATACTGGCACTGCCGTGCTCTTTCAAATACGGATGTGCCAAACGCGACATTTCGAAAACGGCATGCACATTGGTATCTAGCACTTGAGTGAAATCATCTTGATTGAGTTCAAGGGTGGTTTTTTTGACATTGACGCCGGCATTATTAACCAAAATAGATAATGGCGCGTTGAGATCACTAATCCAATCGAAAATTTCCTGACGCTGTTCGGCATCGGAAACATCGGCGGCGAAATAACGCACCACAGAACCACTTACTTCTTCTTCAATTTCTGCCGCTGCACTGGCAAGCGCGCTTTCATCGCGCGCCACCATCAACACATCAGCACCAAGCTTTGCAAGCTCTAAGGCCACTGCTCGACCAATACCGGCACTGGCACCGGTGATTAAGGCAGATTGTCCATCTAAGCGCCAGCGCGAATGCATGGCTTTAGAATGCGCACAAACAATGCGCAACCGCGTTAATTGGCTTTTGCGCACTGCTATTCAACCAATACAAATCTTTACTGATTTGCTGACCGGATTTAGTCTGTTGCAACAAACTGATAGCCGGTGACAAATAACGCACAAAACCACTGGTTGCGGTGTTGCCTGATAAGTTGGTAATAAACTCTTCAAAAGGAGAAAGTGGTTTTTCAATATATTCTATTGAATAGTTACCCTCTTTGAGATTTGCTCGTTTGGCCGCATCTTGCACCGCATCGCTCAAGCCGCCCATAGCATCCACCAAGCCTTTTTCTTTGGCTTGCGCGCCACTCCAAACTCGACCACGGGCATTGGCATCGATTTGTTCATAGGTCTGCTTACGGGCTTTTGATACTTTACCAATAAACTGTGAATAGCCGTGATTAATAACCGACTGTATAACTGTTGCAGTGCTTTCATCGATTGGCCGCGACACATCAAAAGCGCCGGCCCAAGGTGTGGTAGAAACACCATCGGCCCGAATGCCAATTTTTGCTAATGTTTTAGGTATCCGAATCATTAAGCCAAAAATGCCAATGGAACCGGTAATGGTCGATTCATCGGCATAAATTTTATCGGCGTTCATTGAAATCCAGTAGCCACCTGATGCTGCCACATTGGCCATGGAAACCACTACCGGTTTGCCGGCAGCTTGCGTGAGCACCACTTCACGACGAATTTGCTCGGATGGAAATACCTCGCCACCTGGCGAATCCACGCGCAATACCAAGGCTTTAACGTCTTCATTTTCGCGCGCTTCGCGAATTAATGCCGCGGTTGATTCGCCGCCAACGGTGCCAGCAGGCTGATCGCCAGAGGTAATTTCACCTTGCGCCACCACAATGGCTACTTGTGTTGGGTTGACCCTTGCACTTAAATTTTGATTACGAACATGGCCAAGGTATTCAGTAAATGAAATTTGTTGGAAGCTGAAATTATCCTCATCTTTGGCCACGCCTTGGTCGAGCATAAACTGCTCCATTTGTTGCGATGTTTTCAAACCATCGACCCATTTTTCATTCAAGGCCCATTGTGCAAGATCGCCTTTAACGGCTTCGATGCGTTCCGGCATTTCATTAATGGCTTGCTCAATCTGCGATTTATCGATCTTGCGTGCCACAGCAATTTGATCTAAGTAGCGTTGCCAAATATCGTTCATCCAAAACAAATCGGCTTCTTTGGATTCTTCTGAAGCGGCATCTAAAATAAATGGCTCAGCAGCGGACTTAAATTCACCGACTCGGAATAAATGCACATCAACACCAAGCTTGTCTTGCAATGCTTCCCTATAAAATAAGCGATAACGACCCAAACCTTCAAACATCATGCCGCCATCAGGGTCCATAAACACTTTATCGGCTTGGGCGGCAAGTAAATATTGCTTTTGTTCATAGCCGGTTGCAAAAGCATACACTGGCTTTTTACTGGTTTTAAAATCTTGCAATGCTTTGGCAAGTTCTCGCAAAGAAGCCATGCCCATCACATCAAAACCTTCGGTATTAAGCAACACATGGGTAATCTTTGGATCTGTTTTGGCTTTTTCCAATACGGCAAGTACATCGCGCAATTGAATTTCTTGGTTCGCATCGCCTTGCCATTGTGCCAATGTGGCGCTTAGCGTATCGACGGTGCGCTGCTCAACCAACTGACCTTCTAAATCCAATATTAAGGCCGTGTTGTTTTTTAATGGCTCAAAGGATTTAGCCGAAAAACCAGCTGCAATCACACCAATAATGAGAAAAATAATGAGCAACATGATGAGATTAAACACCAAATGATTGGTGAAATTAATCAAATTCCAAATGAAACGAAAAAATGTACGAATTGGGCCTGGCTGTGCTTCACTCATAATCTATAAAAATCCTAGTTTTAGTGGTAAAGAATAACCGATTAGCCTGTGAACGGTATGTACTGAAGGTCATGCTTGTTCTATTTTTTTAAGTTTGTGCCAAAAACGGGAGAATAACAGCACTGCCGCCACGCTTAAGCCTATGGTGAGGCCTAGCCAAAACCCTGGCGCACGTAAGCCCTGATGAATGCCAAGGAAGATGCCCGCGCTCAAGCCAACCGCCCAATAGGCGAACACAGTAATGAACATTGGAATTTTGGTGTCTTTTAAACCGCGCAAAGCCCCGCCTGAAAGCGCTTGAATGCCGTCTGGATACTGAAATAGTGCGGCGTACACCATCAACGTGCTGGCCAGTGTTGCGATGGCTGCGTCATCGGTATACAAGGAGCTAATCCACTGACCTGCAAAAATCAATAGGATTGCCGAGAGTGTTTGTGTGATTAATACCAAGAACAAGCCGGCTTTCATTGCCCAACGCACGGCTAAATAATCACGCGCTCCTACCGCATGCCCAACACGCACCGTGGTTGCCAAGGCAATTCCTAATGGAATCATAAAGCTCGCACTGGCCACATTCAATGCAATTTGATGGGCCGCTACATCCACAGCGCCCAATTGACCAATGAATAATGCGGTGGCGACAAATAAGCTGCCTTCCATAAAAATGGCAATGCCCATTGGCACGCCCAGCACGAGCAGTTGTTTAATCGCACTCAGTTTTGGCCATTCGAAACGAGCCAGCAAACCCAGATCAGAAAAATGTTTCGATTTGTGCAGATACACAGCAAAAGCCAGGAACTCAAGCCACATGATTAAAGCGGTTGCATAGCCAAGCCCTGCAGCGCCCATTTCAGGAATAGGACCATAGCCAAACAACATCGCATAACCGACTGGCACCAATAAAATGAGTGCCGCCACACCAAAGACTAGCGTTGGTTGCGTCCAAGACAAGCCTTCACTCAAATAGCGACTGGCGAAAAATAAAGCCAAACCCGGTGCGCCCCAACTAATCGCATGCAGAAATTCCGCAGCAGGCATGCGCACCGTTTCTTCAATCTGCATCAAGACCAGCAATTGCGGGCTCCAACGCATAAACACAAACAGTAATAAACCAACAATCACCGCTAACCACAGCGCTTGCCGCCAAATGGGTCCAATTTCAGCGCGCTTGCCAGCGCCATTGAGTTGCGAAACGGTCGGTGGTATGGCCATCATTAGACCGATACAAATCAGCATAGCCAAAGACCAAATCGCGCTACCTAATGCCACCGCTGCCAGGGTGATTGAGCTGTGCTGGCCTGCCAGCAAGGTATCGACAATCGTCATCGCCATCGATGCCAATTGACCCAATGCAATGGGCAGTCCAAGCTTGAAACTGACGCGTGACTCTTGCTTCAAGCGTTGCCATTGAGAGGGTGAATGCGTCATAGTGAGTACCTAGAGAAGGCACTATAGTAAACCAGAATCAATGAGTGCACGGCCAATGGGATTGATTATGCCAACAAATTCAGGACACACCACACGGCAACACCTTTGTGATAATTGCTTAATACCAATTACCGGTGTGTATTGCAGTCATTGTGGTCAGAAAAAAGTTTCAGCGTCCAAACATTTCAGTACTTTGTTAAAGGAGTTTTTTGAAGATATATTGAATTTGGACGACAAAATCTTGCGCACCATTAAGCCCTTATTATTCAGACCGGGGTTTTTGAGCTTGGAATATTTTGACGATCGTCGCATGCGTTATGTATCGCCACTTAAATTATATTTTTTCTTAAGCGTGATCACTTTTTTTCTGGTGCAACAAAGTGTTGAAAGCAACGTAACCCCAAACGACTTTTTGCAATTAGATGATGATGCTTCTAAAAATTCCAAGCCCAAAGGTGTGGATATCAATTTAATTAATGGCAAGCCTTGGCATGCAAAAACTAATCCTATCAACCTTCCGATTCCGGATACCGCCAATACGCTTATCAATCAGAAAATTATAAGACTTGATGCCGTCATAAAAAGTAAAGACGCACAAAAACAATTAATACATGCCGGATTGTCAGCCATTCCAACAGCCCTTTTGCTGATGTTGCCATTCTTTGCCTTGCTTTTAAAATTGGCCTACTTGTTTAATAAGCGCTTGTATATGGAACACATGATTGTGGCACTGCACAATCATGCTTTTTTGTTACTCATCATCTTGTTTTCAATCATCGCCAATCAAATGGGCGTTTGGTGGGGTAAATCCATTGTCTGGCTTAATCCATGGATCGACACCCTAACGAATCTATTGCTGGTATTTTTACCGGTGTATTTCTTAGTGTCCTTGAAGCGTGTTTACCAACAAGGCTGGCGGAAAACACTTTTTAAATTTTTACTGATTGGTTTTTGCTATATTTTTATTCTTGCTTTTGGCATGATTATGATGCTGACCATTGGACTGATGTCTTTATAAATACCGTGAAACATTGCAGTAATAGGCAGCTTGAAATGGCTGAATGTATTATGAACAAAGACTTAGGCGTGAAACCCTTTCAGCATAAGCGGCCTTGAACCAAAAACAGCACAAATGTGTGCAATAAAGTAGCATCCTATTTCACGCATACAATATATCTTATTGATTTTATTATATTATTTCAATGTGATTAAAAAATGAGCATATTGATTAAAACATTGTCATCTTGCGCTTAAGTTAGAGTAAACACCCTATATCCACGGACTTATCCACAACATTTGTGGATAATCTTTTTTTCTTATAGTTATCATCAATCTAAAGTTCAATGCTATTGTCAGCTATCAACAAAATGCACTAACTGTATTGGGATGCTGCGTGCGCTTTTTGAAATGTAAAATAACTAAAATGCATGGTGAAACCAAATTTTTAAATTGACATGTATTGACTGATCAACTCTCAACTTTGAGAATTTTCTGATACGGGTCACAAAACTTCCGTGAAACATTATTTACAAATATTTATAAGTATTTAACACAAAGGCGTTCAATCAAGCTATCACTTGTGAAACGTTTTGCACAGCCTTCGCTAAGTGTTTGATTTTATATTTTAGCTTGGGAATATATTCACGAAAGCTTATAAATACATGCTATCTTATTGTTATTATTATAAATTTACGAACTGCTTAAAATTTAAACAATTTGCTTACAGCCCTGTCATATAATCGATTAATCGCTAATTGCGCAATACATCCACACACTTATCCACCGTTACTGTGGATAATTAAATTAACCTTATTTTTACGCATTATCAGCGCACTTTCCTATATGCCATCCTTTACTCTGGTCGAAACAGCATGCTAGAAGCACATGACAACCAGTAACAATGCCACTCAAACGCTGCAAATTGCTTTGCCGGTACCATTGCTTGGTTTATTCGATTATTTGCCACCGTTGGGCGAAGTGCTGAATGAACAATGGATTGGTTGCCGTGTTGAAGTTCCGTTTGGTACGCGGCAATTAGTCGGCTGGGTGAGCGGAATGAGCAATCATTCCAACAACGACATCAATCTTAAGCCTATTGTCCGTCGCATCGATCAACAACCGATAATCAGCACAGAATGGTTAGCGAGCATACGTTGGATGGCGCAGTATTACCAAGCGCCACTTGGCGAAGTGCTCAGCACCGCGATTCCAGGCTTACTGCGCGAAGGCAAACCTTTGCCTGACACCCAACGCTATGCCTGGAAATTATCCGAAATCGGCCAAGCGCAATACATGAGTCTGCGCAACCATAGCCGAGCTCGAAAGCTTGCTGAAGCTTTAGCGATACAAGAACGATCGGAAGACTGGCTAGAACAACACCTAGCGCATTGGCGAAGCACT